>NZ_JAJCHL010000268.1:0-252 GCF_020554505.1 Caldibacillus sp. 210928-DFI.2.18 | reverse complement strand
AGAGCACTTGCCTTACAAGCAAGGGGTCGGCGGTTCGATCCCGTCAACCTCCATTTTAGATATATACAGGTCATGCTAGATAGGATCAAAGTGAATTACAAGTTGCCTCGAAGCATAGAGCTTCCTTGATAAAGCAGGAAGAGAAAGAGGTAAAATATTACTTTTTAATAATATAAAATTTTTTGTTAAGTATAATTATGAGCCATTAGCTCAGTCGGTAGAGCATCTGACTTTTAATCAGAGGGTCGGAGG
>NZ_JAJCHL010000267.1:0-257 GCF_020554505.1 Caldibacillus sp. 210928-DFI.2.18 | reverse complement strand
CCATTGTCTATGTTGTTTTAAATATTATTGGTTCTTGGTTATTTTTATTAGGTATTGGCTTACTTTACAAATTAGTAGGGACATTAAACTTTTCTCAAGTTGCATTACGCTTAGATGATATTCACAATAATGAAATGGTAGTGGTCATTGCAATTGTATTTATGATTGCATTTGGCTCAAAAGCATCGTTAGTTTTATTTATGTGGTTACCTAAAGCTTATGCAGTATTAAATACTGAGCTCGCAGCTTTATTTGCA
>NZ_JAJCHL010000266.1:0-258 GCF_020554505.1 Caldibacillus sp. 210928-DFI.2.18 | reverse complement strand
GAAGTCGATCCTTTCTGGGTATTCTATTCCATACATAACCCTTGAACAGATCTTTGACAAGAAAGACTTCACCTTCATTCAAGTTTTCAGTTTCCTTAATAGCTTGTTCTAGTAACTCATTAACATCACCCATGTTGTCATCTCCTTATCAATAACAATATTAACAACATTGTTAATAAGATTATATGCCTTTTACCAATTCTAGTCAATAAGAAGAAAACCACCAATCAAGAGAATATATCGTAAGCCCGAAATAAA
>NZ_JAJCHL010000265.1:0-260 GCF_020554505.1 Caldibacillus sp. 210928-DFI.2.18 | reverse complement strand
GATTCCATTGCATGACTATATATTGCCGGCGCACCAGAGATATTACCCGAAGGACATGAAGCCAAGCATTTGCCGAAAGCACATTTCCGACGTCCAGACACGTAACAACGAGACCCGAGTCCGAACATACAATCAGGTGGCCGAATCTTTCCGACCTGTCATGCGGTACTTCTTCATGGAAAGATACAACAATCCCGACGACTGGTTCGACAAGAGGCTCGCGTATACGCGAAGCACAGCAGCCATCTCAATTCTCGGAC
>NZ_JAJCHL010000264.1:0-262 GCF_020554505.1 Caldibacillus sp. 210928-DFI.2.18 | reverse complement strand
GTCTCGTCGCCAAAAATGAGCATTTTCCGGCTCAAAAAGGTGACGAGAAGAGGTCTCGTCGCTAAAAAGTGGAGTTTCCCGAGCAAAAGTGACGACGAGAAAGAGTTTCGTCGCCAAAAAGTGGAGTTTTTTACCCCAAAGTGGTGACGAGAAAGAGTCTCGTCGCCAAAAAAGTGAGTTTTTCGCCCAAAAAAGGTGACGAGAAGTGGTCTCGTCGCCAAAAATGAGCATTTTCCGGCTCAAAAAGGTGACGAGAAGAGGT
>NZ_JAJCHL010000263.1:0-263 GCF_020554505.1 Caldibacillus sp. 210928-DFI.2.18 | reverse complement strand
ATAGGGCTTCCTTCATTCCAAGAAAAAGCTCCGTTTCATCATTCGTTAATGACCCATTTTCGAAAACGACTCGGTCCGGAGATCATTAATGAAGTCAATGAATGGATAGTCATGGAAGAACAGAATCAAACGGACGATCAAGACAATGATGATGGTAACGACTCTTCTATCAATAAGACCCAAATAGATAACAATGTATCCGATACAAAAGAAAATCGAGGAAAGCTCATTCTAGATGCAACTTGTGCACCGGCTGATATTTC
>NZ_JAJCHL010000262.1:0-264 GCF_020554505.1 Caldibacillus sp. 210928-DFI.2.18 | reverse complement strand
TTGGATTCTATGAGACAAAAGAGCAAGAAAAAAGCGAAAAACTGTCTCATAGAACCACGCTATGGGACAAAATGCAGTGCAAGAGAGTGAGAACTGTCCCATAGGAGCAGTCAAATTAGATTCTATTAGACAAAAGAGCAAGAAAAAAGCGAAAAACTGTCTCATAGAACGGAGCTATGGGACAAAATGCAGGGCAAAAGAATGAAAATTGTCCCATAGGCGCAGCCAAAATAAATTCTATGAGACAAAATGGAGAGGAAAATG
>NZ_JAJCHL010000261.1:0-266 GCF_020554505.1 Caldibacillus sp. 210928-DFI.2.18 | reverse complement strand
TCTAGAAAACTTATTCTGAACACTTACCTGCTTATAGTAACTGTAGGTATGGTCGCACGGACATCGACAATCAGGTTCAGTACTCTGCCCTGCACTATATCGAACATCTTCCTCCAACGGAGCTGGCATAATATCCATTCCCCTAACCGCATCAAAAATATTCGATTTATTTGATCCCGATTCATCAGCTTGTCCTTCATCCCTTTTCCCCCTTCTCTCTTCCTTCCTCGCCTCCCCTTCCCTTGGTTCTCTAAGGTCCCTTCCAA
>NZ_JAJCHL010000260.1:0-266 GCF_020554505.1 Caldibacillus sp. 210928-DFI.2.18 | reverse complement strand
GTGGAAGACATAGATGGTATTTGTTTTGCATTTACGGCACCGGATGCGGGCGATAATGACGGGAAGAGATTTAGTATGTGGGACAGAATTTCGGCGGCAGTATTGAGACCATGAGAGTAGCAAACGTAAGTCTAAAGGTTGTTTTATAGTAGTTAGGATGTAGGAAATGTATTCCGATAGGCCATTTTACATTTGGAGGGACGGTTGAAAGTGGACAGAGGAAAAGGTGCGGAAATGGCTGATTTTGATTGTTTATGTTTTGTGTG
>NZ_JAJCHL010000026.1:0-42263 GCF_020554505.1 Caldibacillus sp. 210928-DFI.2.18 | reverse complement strand
AAGCACGGTGACGTGTGGAGCTGACGGATACTAATCGTTCGAGGACTTAACCTATAGCATTTATTTACTCGGTAAATAGCCTTACGTTATCTAGTTTTGAGAGAATGAAGTATGTGTTGCAAACTCACATATTATTTAGTATAATAAAAAATGTCATTGATAATTGTCTGGTAATAATGGCGAGAAGGTCACACCCGTTCCCATCCCGAACACGGAAGTTAAGCTTCTCAGCGCCGATGGTAGTGAAGGCCTTGCCTTTGCGAGAGTAGGACGTTGCCAGGCAAATTGAAGGAGCTGATGATAAAGTTTATATTGAACTTTATCATCAGCTCTTTTTTGTTATATGGTCAGAATATAGTTGGTACATTTTTAAGTGATACACAGTTTGCTAAACATCTCTTAATATAGTATGGATGTAAAAATGTAATTAGAATGGAATTAGGAATTAAATTTCTTAAAGAATTTCAATAATTTCCACCTAAACGAGAATATTTTTTTGAGGGAATCAGCAATAGACAATCTTTTAGAATGTAATAATTTCTTTCCATCATCTATATAAGCTTTAAAAAAATGAATCTTTTTACCGGTTCAGCCAGTATATATATTATTGTTATTATTAAGGAGGAAAAATAAATGAGTATTTTGACAAGATTTAAAGATATTATGGCCAGTAATATAAATGCGTTGTTAGATAAAGCGGAGGATCCCGAAAAGATGATTGATCAATATTTGAGAAATTTGAATCGTGACCTTGGCAATGTGAAAGCTGAGACTGCATCGGTTATGGCTGAAGAGCAAAGGGCAAAACGAGTATTGGCGGAGTGTAAAAGCGATATCGAGAAAATGGAAAAGTATGCAATTAAAGCGTTAGAAGCAGGTAATGAAGATGATGCAAGAAAGTTCCTTGAAAGAAAGACGCAATTGGCCGAAAAACAAACAGCATTCCAATCGGCTTACAATTTGGCTGCATCTAATGCAAGTCAAATGAGACAAATGCATGATAAACTCGTTTCAGACATCAATGAATTAGAAGCAAAAAGAAGCATGTTAAAGGCAAAATGGTCAGTTGCCAAAACACAACAACGACTAAACCAAATCGGTTCGTCGGTCACAGATGCGAACAATACATCATCTGCGTTTGGCAGGATGGAAGATAAAATCAATCGTGCCCTAGATGAAGCAAATGCAATGGCCGAACTAAACAAGAAACCGGAAGACGATCTGGATGAGCTTGCGGATAAATATGAGCAAAAAACGAGTGTAGATGATGAACTCGCTGCACTAAAGGCAAAGTTAAAACAAGATGAATAACAAATTGGCATGTTATTATTAAGGGTGTCATAATATAGAAAATTTATAACGACTCTTATTGTATAAAGCTGCAGCAATTAAGTAAACTGCTGCGGCTTTATTGAGTTTATGTGTTGGTTACAGTCAGGAGTGAGAAACATGGTCATTCATTATAAATGCCCGAACTGTGGCGATGATATGTCGTTTGATAGTGAGTCAGGAAAATTAACCTGTCTTTCTTGCGGCAGACAGGATGCGATAGAAAACTTTTCTGATGAATTTATTACGACAACTTTTGAAGAAAATGAAACAAAAGAATATCATTGTGAAAATTGTGGGGCAGTTTTATTAACCGATACTGATACCGTTGCGACCACATGCAGCTTTTGCGGGGCCGGCGTGGTTATTGCGGAACGGGTTTCAGGAACATTGGCACCTTCATTAGTCATCCCCTTTTCTATTAACAAAGTCGAGGCAGTCGCAGCTTTTAAAAAGTGGTGTAAAAATGGATTAGTGACACCAAATGATTTTATGACGGCTGACCGGATCAAAAAATTGACCGGGATGTATGTACCGTTTTGGATGTATGATTTAAATAGTCGTGTCCGTGTTTCCGGTAGTGGAACAAAGGTACGTGAATATACGAGTGGTGATTATATTTATACAGAGACAAGCTATTATCGCGTCTTTCGTGATATTAACCTTGACTATATGAAAGTCCCTGTTGATGCTTCTGAGAAAATGGAAGATGGGTTAATGGATAAATTAGAGCCTTACAAGTATGATCAGTTGAAAACATTTAAAACACCTTATTTGGCCGGTTATCTAGCGGAAAAATATAATTACGATGATAAGGCATTACTTCCCCGGGCGAAAACAAAGATTCAAAGTTTTATTAATTCGTATATTCATTCCACCGTATCCGGGTATGCAACGTTTATTCCTGAGCAAAAGGAGATTGAAATCAAAAAAATGAAAAGTTATTATGTGCTGCTTCCGATTTGGATGGTGACCTATCATTACAGGGGGAAAGATTATATTTTTGCAATGAACGGGCAAACAGGGAAAGTGGTCGGAAAACCGCCAATTAGTCGTGCCAAAGTAGCAGGTTGGTTTGGTGGTATTGCTGCGATCACATTACTTATCTTTAGACTTGTCACCTTTTTCATGGGAGGCGGTCTAATATGAAGAAAAACTTGTTCCTGTTTGCGTTGTTCTTTCTTCTCTCATTCATGGTGGGGGGAAATCATGCTTTTGCTATCAGTCAAAAAATCTATGATCAGGCCGGCCTGTTAACCGATCGGGAAGTGACAAAACTGGAGACTTTAGCAACACAGGTTGGTGAGAAATGGGACACTGATATTTTAATTGTAACTGTCAATGACCCGAATATTGATGTGAAGCAGTATACGGAAGATTTTTACGATGAAAAAATAGACGAACAAGGTTTAGATAAATGGAATGTGGCCATGTTGACAGTAGATATGAACAACAGGGAAGTTTATTTGGCCGGATTTTATAAAGGTAAACTATATTTGAATGATAGTCGATTGGATAATATTCGTGAACAAATTTCTCCTGCGTTGACTGCCGGAAATTACGAACAGGCTTTTGAACAATTTATATGGCTGGTTGATGACTATATGGCTGGTGAACCGGCTAATATATTTTTACAATGGTGGTTCCAGCTCATTATTGCCGTTGTAATAGGCGGTGTGATTACAGGAGCTTTCGTCTATAACAGTGGCGGGCGAGTAACGACGAATAATCGAACATATTTAAACACGAATACGTCACACATTCTGGCAAAAAGAGATGATTATATTCGGACAGTTGTGACAAAGACAAGAAAACCGTCGCAAAATTCCAGTAGCGGTGGCGGGGGAATAACCGGTGGCGGACATTCCCATAGCGGTAGTCGCGGCAGTTTTTAATATCGTCAGCTGAAAGAATAGGTCAATTTTAGGAAAGAAAGGATTTGATGAAATGGCATTTTTCAAAAACCAATTTGCCAATGTTGTAGAATGGGAAGAATTTCGCGATGATATGATTTTTTGGAAATGGAGCAACCGTGAAATTAAGAAAGGCAGTAAATTAATTATTCGTCCGGGTCAGGATGCAATTTTCTTATATAATGGAAAAATTGAAGGGATTTTTAAAGATGAAGGTGATTACAATATCGAATCGGAAATTATCCCGTTTCTTTCAACTTTGAAAGGGTTCAAGTTTGGCTTTAACAGCGGAATGCGTATCGAAGTTCTTTTTGTTAATACGAAAGAATTTACGGTAAAATGGGGAACGAAAAACGCCATCAATATTCCAACACCGGGTATGCCGGGGGGAATGCCGATCCGTGCGAATGGTACGTTCCAATTTAAAGTCAATGATTATGTTGCTCTGATTGATAAAATTGCCGGGGTGAAAAGCAGTTATTTTGTTGAAGACGTGAAAATTCGGATTACCGCAATCCTGGATCAGCTTTTGATGCGATGGATTTCTAAAGAAGGAAAAGATATGTTCAACTTGCAAGCCAATGCCCATGAAATCGCCAAGGGAATTAAAGAAGATTTGGATATGGAAGTTATTGATGACGGTTTGACCATTACCGGCTTTACGATTATGAGTTTTAATTATCCGAAAGAAATCCAAGATATGATTAACAAAAACGCATCTTTTGGCATGGTTGGTGATATGAAGAAATACCAGCAAGTATCGATACTTGACGGGATGTCGTCTGGCAAAACGAGTGGTGGTGGCGCGGCATCGGACGTAGCCGGAATGATGATGGGTATGAATATGGCTAAAGAAATGATAAAAAATATGGAGGGAGACGAGAAAGACGGAGCAAAATCTGTCGAACAAACGCCCCCGCCAACTGACACAGCAAAGAAAGTAAACTTTTGTCCAAATTGCGGCGAGAAAAATACCGGAACGAAATTTTGCCCGAATTGCGGTTATAAATTAGCGTAATAAAGAAAACTCGGTGATCGCCGAGTTTTCCTTTTACGTTTGCTTCCTATGTAAATGGCAATCTTGATATCCTCACCGTATACATTTAAATACAAATTTTGATAATCCCATCATATAATGTCGCTATAATCGGATTACCCACGGTTTGCGTCACGGATTTCACTAGTTAAAGTAAAAAATTATAAATATAGAGAAGGATTTTTCTTGTGAGTAGCGAATATTTATTATGAGCGGTTTTTTATTTTCGTTTTGGTCTATGGAACACAACCTTGAAAAGACAAGGGAATATTCTTCTTCTATAACGATCAGTATGAATCAATTGAAAGAAACTGGAGGTATTACATGAAGTCCAAAATAAAATGGGTGGTAGGACTCACCCTTCCGTAAGCAATTTTATCAAGATATGCTTCATCACACACCAAATTTGGACAGTAAGCCAATTCCGGGAGAAAGAAGTTTCTTTGATTGGGTATATTTAAGCTTATTTGAATCGACACCGAATAGTCGGGTTCTTTGGGGTGGATTTCTAAAATATCCGATCTCACAAAATATATTAGAAGATTTCAAAACATTGTCTGAAGAGGAACTTTTAAATCATTACTTCCGCCATAATGGTGAGTGGATGGATTTGAAAAGAAGCTTAATTAAAAAAATGAAGTTGCAAATTGAGGAATCTGAACAGATTAAAGGAGAAAAACCTTTTGCGACAAAGAAGACGCAATCGGAAGCAGACGTATATCAGTATGCGTTGCTGCCGGCAGTCTATTTTTCGCTTTTTTATGAAAATGAATACGAAAAGGTCATGCATGATGCAATGCCTAGTGAATATTATAAAGCGACACAATACAATAGCGGATCTTTTTGTTCCGGTTTTGCTTGTTATGTGGATAGCGATTCAAAATATTCCGGGCATCACGGTGATTGGGGGGATTCCGGCGGTTCGGGTGACTCTGGTGGTTCCAGTTGCTCCAGCTGTGGTGGCGGGTGTAGCAGTTAAAACAGTAATTGAGAGGATATTTTTTTAAAATTAGGCAAATGGGTTAAAGAAGACTCGGGCATCCAGGCCTTTAGGAAACCAAAGAGCCGTAGTCAGCGAAAAAGCATTTTCGCTTGTGAGGTAATGCTACCGAAGTCTCTCTAGTTCAGCGAAAAAACATTTTCGTTTGCGAAGTAATGCTACCGAAGTCTCTCTAGTCACCGAAAAATAGAAAGTTTTCCGGCTGCGATGTATTCCCGCGAAGCTTTCCTTGTGCACTTACGCATTAGGAAAGTAGAAATTGAAAAATTTTCACTTTCCTATTAGCTAAATAAAGCCGAAACCTCATAGGCTCGGCTTCTTTGTTATTTTTACCACACGTTTTGTAACATTTCAAAAGCTTAGACAGAACGCTCAACAAATCGGGCTTCTTTGTCAAGGCAAGTCGCCACTGTTGATTGAAAAACATGGCAGTAAAGATTTAGTACGCAACAATCTACTGGAGATTGATATTCAAATTACTGAACTTGGTTAAATTCCATTTGATCTCGGCTGGTTTTGTCCCAACAATGAGACGACCGTTTCGAAAAACATGAGTGCAGGGAGGGTGTTTCGCTATTAGGTCAGTCGCATCTTGGGCAGGAAAAACGATAAAGTTTGCACAATTCCCGATCTTGATTCCATAATCTTTCATTCCGAATGCCTTTGCTCCATTATTGGTTACCATTTTGATTAATTTTACAGTTTGTTCGCTTCCGGTCATATGGGCTAAGTGTGCGCCCATATATACAGCTTGTAATAGATTTCCATCTCCATATGGATAAAAAGGGGAACGGATATCGTCATGTGCGATACATACATTTACTCCCGAATCACTTAATTCTTTTATACGTGTAATCCCTCTGCCTTTTGGAAAAATATCGAATCTTCCCTGCATAGCGACATTGATTAACGGACAGGACACTATAGTCAATTTGGCTTCCTTTACTAATGAAATAACTTTTGAAGCATAAGCACTAGAATAATAGGAGAGGGCAATGGCGTGACTGGCGGTTACTCTTTCTATCATCTTTTCCTTTATTGTTAAATCGGCAATGACTTCAAGATATCGGGAATGGCCATCGTCAACTTCATCAGAAAAAATGTGAACGAATACACCATATTTTTTAGCCAAATGAAAACAGAATTCTAAAGAAGCAATCCCACTTTCTCTTGTCCGTTCGAGATGGGGAACGGCACTAACTGCATCGGCACCTAACTGAATTGCCTTTTCCATTCTTACTAGATTTTCCGGACATCCCATTAACCCATCCTGAGGGAAAGCGATTATTTGCATTTCAATCAGATCATGAAATTTTTCTCGTAATTGAAAGGCCGCATGTAAGGCAGTGAGATTTGGATCGGATATATCAACAGCTGTCCGAATAAAGAGAACGCCATGTTGAATTAATAATTGTAACATCTCTGTACCTCGTTCTATCACGTCCTCAATAGTAAGCTGTTTTTTTCTCTCTTGCCATAAACGGATTCCTTCTAGTAAGGTTCCTGATAAATTCTCGCTCGATCTTGCAGTAAAGGCAGTATCAAGATGGGTATGCATTTCAACAAAAGGAGGAAGGACGAGACCGCCATTGCCATTCCAAGTATTCCGTCCCTGAATAGGTTCCTTAGTAATCGATGAAAACTTACCATTTTTTACACCGATATTCACGGGTTGGTCATTTTCTAAAAGCTTTACATTTTGTATAACGGCATCATACACAATATCCATCCTTTCATATTATAAGAGTATGGCTACATAATTGTGATTTTTTGCTAGATAAGTAGTGTAATGATTAGCACCCAAAAAGGTTTTATGGAAAGAATTGCGCCAAATATAGTATTAACAAGTATTATCAAGACACAATATATTGTTATTTGAGCGTGAATGTTTTTGAAAAATGGGCTTTTTGGGTGATAACCAACTAAGATATAATCCGAAATTTTCAGGACATAAACACATCTAGTTCATGTTAATAGTATACAATTTCACTGCCGGTCGGAATTTTTCCAGGGTTTAAGAGAGAATAAGGGTCATTTTTTTGTTTTTCTTTAACAATATTGTTAATTCTTATATTATATCCTCCAAAGCCAAGCAAGTATGTGTGAGGGTTGTTGATCTCTACACCTTGTGCAATAAAAAAGTTAATTATTTCATTGAGTCGTTTTTCCGACTGATAATGAATTATTGGAAGAGAAGATGGAGTAACTTCACCATTGGTTTTAATATATTCAAAGTGAAACAGAACCTCATCTCCAAACTTGTTACGAATCGCATCTATCTGTTCAAAAATCCGCTCTTTTTGAAAATTGGCCTGTAAATAAGTGATATGGTTATCTCCAAGTTTATGTGCCCATAATGTACTGTGATTCCAAGTAAAATCAGATACTTTTATTCCTTTTTGATATTTAGCGGCCAAAATGGAAAATCCAATTTCTCCTTTATATTTGTGGACGATCTTTTGTAACTCCTCCTTATGCTTTTCAGCAATTTCAAGCATGGCAATCGATTTATCGTTTGGAAGAAATTTTAATATTGATTGAAAATGTACAGGAATTGGCCATTCACAGACGGATATCAAACGCTTGATGATGGATTCATCGTGAGCAAGTTCATCACAAAACAGAAGTGCGGACTGAAAAGAATCAAAATAAACAATATGTTGTTCCCATTCTGTTTTTGGTTCGATAAATAATGAGACTTCCATCACAATTCCAGCTGTACCGTAATTATGAATATACGGCTCCAGTTCCGGACCGGATGCATGAATTAGTTTCGGTTCTTCCTCCACGGTCATGATGGTCATAGATTCTATGTTTTGATCCCATAAATTGCCCCAGCGAATGGACCCGATTCCACCTGACCCACCACAGACAAATCCACCAACAGTTGATTTTAAATATGTGCTGGGAAAAATCCGTAATTCTCTTCCTTTCGTTCGTAAATATTTTTCTAATACCCCAAGCTTTACACCAGCTTGAACGCGGACAGATTGATCATTGACCTCTAAAATTTGATTCAACTTTGTCATATCCAATACAATGCCTCCGTTAAGGGGAATGGCCTGTCCGTAGTTTCCAGTTCCGGCACCTCTGATTGTAAGCGAAATTCGATTTTTAACCGCAAAAGAAATAATGGTTTTCACTTCTTGAACAGTATGCGGAACAGCGATACAATCAGCGACCTTATCTTTTAATTGTTCATGCAAAATGGGGGAGTACCAATAAAAATCTTTTGAAAAAGTTTCCCTTTCCGAATCGGAGACTAAAATTTTTTCTTTTCCCAATAACTTAATTAACTCATCTACCCACATAATAATAAATCGCCTCCATCATGATAAAAACATATTTTTCGAATGGTTGATTGAATTATAATCTAATCAAGATTTTACAGAACATTAGATTGCTAGAACCAAATAGACAAAAGAAGTTATTTGAAGAGGACAAAGGATTTCTACTGCTTTACTGCTTCACTTTTTATAGACTCGATATCAAACCGAGCCATCTCTCTTAAAGCATCCACAACTGTTTCTGCCACACTTTTATTGATTAACGTTCCTTTTTCAACTGATGCTTTTGTGGCATCACCAGCTACCCCGCTGTGAGAAATATCATCTATTACCCAGGCAAAATAACTTGAACCTTTTAAATAAAGATGTTTTGTTTCTTCCGGTAAATGAACGAATTCTCGTGTACTTTTTTCCATATCTACCCAATTGCTTTTAAAACTCAGCACCATTGAAGTTTCAACATCACCACCATGAATACCGTATTGTTGTTCTTTTTCTGAAATTAGGGAGTTTGTTTTTTCTGAGCTAGGATTTAATCGGAACACCATCATTCCAGTTTCCACCCGAATATCACGTGCCACCATATTTAGCAAATCATGATTCCCTCCGTGGGTATTGAATAATAGTAATTTTTTAAAACCGGATTGTTGAATGCTTTTTGCAATATCCATGACAAATGCGTAAAGTGTTGCTGAAGATAATGAAATCGTTCCGGATCTAGTCAAGTGTTCGGTACTTTTTCCATACGGGATAGGAGGTAGCATCCAAATATTGTCGCTTTCATCTAATAATTCGAACGCCTCAATAAGCACACCTTCACCGATTAACGTGTCTGTATAGATCGGTAAATGAGGACCATGTTGTTCAACAGCCCCAATCGGTAAAACAATTAACGCATCATCTTTTTTTAGATGTTTTACTTCCTCTGTCGTTAGCCTTGGGAAAAATTTCTTTTCAAAAGCCATTCCTTGATACCGTTCATTTAACATTTTGTACATCCCTTCATCTGTCAAATTTGAAAAAGTTATGATTGATACCCTAAGGTTATTTGGAAAAATGTTCTTGGGATAAGGTAAAAACAAAATATTATGCCTCTTGTATATGATTATAGAAATATAGACTTTTTGGGAGCTTACCACGTTATACACTCATTACTTGAATAGGGTTCTTTTTCAATGCAGTTGCAACAAATGAAACCCGCATACCCAGTCGTTTCGCCATGATTAATTCCCGTTCATCCGGAGTTTTTGATCCATCAGGTCCTGCAAGTGTTGAAGCGCCATAAGGAGAGGAGCCAATTGCATCTCCTGTTAAGTATTCAGGATTTTCCGAGTAAGGTAAACCAACCATGATCATACCAAAGTGAAACAATGGAACCATGGACGTTAATATTGTTGATTCATGACCGGTATGAATAGAGCCGGCGCTCGTAAATATCCCGGCCGGTTTTCCTTCCAAATCCCCGTTCCCACATAAATCTGTGGCAAATTCTAAAAATAATTGTACTTGTGAAGGCATGGATCCATAGCGAGTCGGGAATCCCCAAATAATTCCATCTGCCCACCGTAAATCTTCATTTGTTGCGATGGGAACATCTTTTTGCCATTCGAGTGCAGTTACATATTTATCAAAACGGTCAACTACTTTAAAACGAACTGAAACACCTGTTTGTTTATTTCTATTTGCCTCTTTATCGATATAAGGTGTCCGATTTTTTTCAGAATCCATTTCCGGGATTCTAACCAATTTAACATTAGCATCATGAACTTTTTCTGCACCTTGACAAACAGCTTTTGCCATCTGAAAAATATGCCCGTAAGCACTATAATAAATTACAAGAATATTTGTCATCTGTCCTTGCTCCTTTTTATAATGTCAACGTCATGTAGCTTTTTGATTGAGACCAAAGTCGTTCAATTTTGGGGTTATTCCAACTTTTCTGTTTGCCCGGTACGATGAGCCAGCCTCCGTTTCGATAAATCCATCTCCGTTCGGGTAGCAGGGTAAACAGTTCTTCCGGGGTAATTGCATCAAAAATGACAAAATTAGCTTTATTGCCGACTGAAATACCATAACCATTCAGTCCAAGAATATTGGCTGGGATTTCTGTTATCATCTTCAATATTGTCCGAATATCAGTTGGACTCCCCATATGTGTGGCATATGCAGTTATTAATCCAATTTGTAACAAGTCACCGCGACCGAATGGATGAAAGGGATCATGGATATTATCGGATGCCGTTGCAATTGGTACCCCTTTAGACAGTAACTCTTTTACACGAGTGACACCACGGCGGACAGGAAAAGAATCATGACGGCCTTGTAAATATAAATTTGCTCCAGGAAGTGTAACTGCTTTTAATCCGGCTTCAATCATTTTATTGATCATTTTTTCAGCATCTTCAATACTCATAGCTGCCAATGAACATAGGTGATCCACTGTTACCCGGCCTTTCATTCCATAATCGATTGTCCGCTTTGCAATATGATTGACCGTCCTGACATTCGGGTCGTCACTTTCATCGGTGTGAAAATCAATTGGGCAATCATATTTCTCAGCTAGCCGGAAAATAATATCAATGTCTTTTTCCGGAGTTTGTGATAAATGTGGAGCTCCACCGAATCCGGTAAGTCCCATTTGCATCGCTTCTTCTAAAATATTAATCTCTTCTTCTGTGAAATGAAAAAATGGCGTCAATGGGAATAATTGAATATCGACAATCGTTTTTAACTCATTTTTTGCCTCAATCGCTGCTTCAATTGTCCGAAACGCTACTTCTTTTCCCCACCTTATGTGAAAATCAAGGTGAGTTCGAATCGCAGTGGTACCGAAAGAAACGGCCATTAATGCTGCCCGGATAATTCTCGACTTAATTTCTTGTTTTGAAAAATCTTTTACTGCATAGGAATAATTTTCTACCGCTTCCTCTAATGTTCCTGAACTATTCCCAACTTTCTGAAAACTGAATGCTTTATCTAAATGCATATGCGCATCAACGACACCCGGTAGGAGAATCTTTCCTTCGAGGTTGAGAACGGTTGCTTCATCCATATTTTCTAAATCGTTTGCTTGTCCTTCCTTTACATATCCCTTTTGCTTAGTAATTGAAGTCCACAAACCATTTTCAATTGTCAATGTGCATAGTTTTTCTTGATCTACTAGTGGTAAATTGGCATTAATCAGTTTTAATTGTTGTTTTAACAAATCCATTCCTCCAATAAAGATTAGTTTGATGGCAAAAATTCATTGGTAAAAACATTTTTTACATCTTCTTTTTTAGAAATGAGCTTAAGTTCCAGTAATTGTTCCATTAATAGATTCCAACGTTCTTCTGTCATATAGCCAACGCCATTTTCTTCAGCATCACCACCATAAACTAGATCCATTTGCGCTTCAGAACCATGCTTCATTAAATCGATTGATAAATCCGGGTTATATTCTAGGAGAAATTTGTTAATCTCTTCATAGTTATCTTTGTAATAATTCCATCCTTTAATTGAAGCCTCAACAAACGCTTTTACGATATCAGGGTGATTCTTAATTGTTTCTTCCGTTGTATAAAGAATATTTGCATATGGATTATATCCGGATTCAGCATTCAACAGAATATCTGTTTCTATTCCTTGTTCAGCTAAAGAAAACGGTTCTGCTGTAATGTATCCTTGTGTAACAGCGCCAGGATCATTAACAAAATTAGCTAGTGATCCGGTATAATTCATTTCTTTCACATTAGTTAATTCATATTTTGCTTTAATATATTGCCAATACCCGGCCCCCGGAGCAGTATAGACAGTATGCCCATTTAAGTCAGAGAAATGACTAATCCCTTGACTTTTGTGATAAATCAACCCTTGAGGATTCGTTTGGAAGGTAGCTGCGATGGCTACGATTGGGATACCTTGGCTACGAGCAATAAGCAGGTCATCGGCTTGCGTCATACCAAACATAGCTTCCCCGGTACTTACCTGAGTTATAGACGAAACTTGGGGTCCACCGGGTTCAATCGTCATATCTAAACCGGCTTCTTCATAAAAGCCTTTAGCCAATGCTGCATATTGACCGCCATGTTCGGGTTCAGCAAACCAGTTTGTTACTTGTTTAACTGCCGTCAGTTTTTTGTTACCTGTTTCAATTGAATCCGTTTCCGAGTTGTTGCTGTTTGTATTTGAACCGTTTGTTTCACCGCTACTGGTGCAAGCAGCTAATATGAAAAGAGTGAGTAGCAATGATGTTAGCATAAATAGAAGTTTTACTGAAAAATATAATTTTCTACTTTCCATTTTGTTCACCTTCTTTTTAGAATTATTGATAAAAACTATAAAGAAAACTCGGCGACTGCCGAGCCCTTAGGCGAGAGCAGAGTCGTAGTCAGCGAAAATACATTTTCGCTTGCGAGGTAATGCTACCGAAGCTTCTCTAGTTCACCGAAAAAATATAAATTTTTTTCGGCTGCGATGTATTCCCGCGAAGCTTTCATATTAGCTAAAAAATTACTAAGTTATCCCTCCTAAACAAACAGTAAATTTAAACCTAAATGGCAAAGAGAATTCCGGAAATTAATGGTTGGTAAACTTTAAAACTTAATGTAAGGAAAATTAACATAACAATCTTATTGGGCTAATAGTAATTCAAAAGAATATGGTTGTCATTAGTAAATAAGAATAAAAATCAATTATATTTTTAGTTATTTTATCTAATTAATCGAAATTGTTGTGTTAGAATATATAACATGATATTTTTAAATAATAAAAAGTGACTTAAAATTTTTGGACTATGAATTTCGTAATTTATAGAAAAAGGGAGAAGGGGTTGAAGTGAAGAATGGTTAAAGATGAATGGAATGCGTTTATGCGTGTGATGAAAATACCACCGAAAGGATCCGGAATCTTAAACGGTTTAACATTTGCAGTCAAAGATGTTTTTGAAGTCGAAAATCATACGAATACAGCCGGCAATCCGGATTGGTTGCGAACACATCGAGCTGCCGGGAAAACCGCACCGATCATTGATACGCTTTTAAAGCAAGGTGCGACATTTCAGGGCGTTACCCATACCGATGAATTAATGTATAGTCTAAACGGGGAGAACTTCCATTATGGAACACCTGTAAATCCGAAAGCCAACAATCGAATCCCGGGAGGCTCATCCAGCGGTTCAGCGGTGTGCGTTGCAGCGGGATTAACAGACTTTGCTATAGGAACGGATACAGGGGGGTCTGTTCGTATCCCTTCCGCATATTGTGGTGTTTTTGGCATCCGACCCACGCACGGCATTGTTTCGGTTGAAGGTGTCATTCCTTTGGCAAAAAGTTTTGATACTGTGGGGTGGATGACCAGGGATGCTGAACTGCTGTTAAGAATAGGAAAAATATTATTCGCTCAAATTGGAGAAGATGAACAATCTTTCCGACATTTATATTTTCCGAAAGAGGCATGGGAACTTGTTGATAGCGAAGCGAAGATGACTTTATTAAAGGCTACGGATAAATTAGCAGAACGAACGGAAACCAAGCAACTAGTCGATATTACCAGTCAAGGATTGTCAGACTGGGCAGAAATATTTCGGATTATTCAAGGGATTGAAATTTGGCAGGAACATGGCGAATGGATTCAAAAAGAAAATCCGGTTTTTGGACCGGGAATAGCGGAACGGTTCCGATGGGCAGCCAGCTTAAATAGAAAGGAACTCAAACCGAAAAACAAATTAAAAATGAAAATAAGAGAACATTTATCTGAATTATTGGGAGATGATGGGGTGTTGGTAATTCCTACTGCTCCTGGCGAAGCACCTCTGCGTAATTTACCTGTCGAGAGTATGGAACAATACCGCTCCAAAGTAATGAAGTTAACTTGCATTGCCGGGTTAACCGGTTTTCCGCAAGTGACAATACCTGTTATGAAGGAAAACGGTTTACCTGTCGGCTTATCCGTTATAGCGAATGCAGGCCAAGATTTACGTTTATTAAACTTTGTCAATCAGTTCAGGCAAATTGGTTAATAAAAATATCGCTTGCTTAATATAAAGCCATTGGTCAAAGTTGCCAATGGTTTTCTTTAGTTAAAATGTCCAAATGCTATGAGATATTTTGTGCGTTTTACATAATGCCAAACATTTTGTTAATATATATAATTATTTTAACATATAACGTTATATTTTATCACATCAATTAGTATTGAAAATTAACATCAAAAAATATGTGGTGTTCTCTAAAAATAAGGAGGGATGGGAATGGAAATACAGCAAAATCCAGTAGTTGCTTTTAACCGTGTTAAAAAAGTTTATAATACCGGAACAGTTGCTTTAAGTGAATTTGATTTAACGATTCATGAAGGAGAGTTTATTAGTTTCCTAGGTCCATCAGGTTGCGGGAAATCAACTGCTTTACGGATGGTGGCCGGATTAGGGGAAGCAACTAACGGTACAGTTACAGTATTTGAACAAAAACCTAAAGATGTTATTCGAAATTCAAATGACATCGCCTTCGTATTTCAAGAGGCAAATTTATTACCATGGCGAACGGTATACGATAATGTTGTCCTTCCGCTTGAGTTACGTGGAACCGATAAAAAAAGTCAGAAAGAAACGGCTGAAAGGGTATTGGAGATGGTTGGATTAAAAGATCATCTAAAATCATATCCCCGGCAACTTTCAGGTGGAATGAAAATGAGGGTTTCCATTGCCCGCGCATTATCAGCTAAACCAAAACTATTATTGATGGATGAACCGTTTGCAGCACTAGATGAGATTACAAGACAAACATTACAGCTGGATTTGTTAAATATTTGGAAGAAGGAAAATACGACTATTTTATTTGTTACTCATAACGTGTATGAAGCAGTCTATTTATCCACGAGAATTGCAGTAATGTCCGCTCGCCCCGGAAGATTGACTGCAATGATTGATGTTGATCTACCTTATCCGCGGGAGCGAGCCAATTCGAAATTTACCGAGTATGTCAATATTGCTTCTCAAAGTCTTGAAGATACAATGGGGAGAAGGGAGCTGGGAACATGAATGTACAAACAGTAACATCAGAAAGGAAAGAACTTGTTACAGTAACAGGCAAAAGGAAGAGATTGTTTAAATTTAAAGGAACGGTGTTGGGACCTGTTCTCGCATTTATTGCTTTTCTTTCGTTATGGCAATTAATCCCGTTGCTATTTGGGATTGCACCGTTTATTTTGCCGAAACCGACAGATGTCATACAGGCGGCATTGGAAAATTGGACATTATTATCACCAGCCATACAAATTACGTTAGGTGAAGCAATTATCGGGTTTCTGCTCAGTGCCATCATCGGCATATTTGTCTCTGTTTTATTGGCGAGTTCCAGAATATTGGAAATCAGTATATACCCGTACGCCATTATTTTGCAAACTATTCCGGTTGTCGCCATCGCCCCGATTATTGTCATATGGTTTGGATCAGGATTTAATTCTATTGTGATTATTTCGTTTATATTCGGTCTCTTTCCGATTATTTCCAATACGCTTATGGGACTAAACTCTGTTGATAAAAACATGCAAGAGTTATTTACACTTTACAATGCTTCAAAGTGGCAATCAATGTGGAAACTAAGAATTCCCGCCGCATTGCCATACATTACGGCAGGTTTAAAAGTTTCCAGTACACTGACTATTCTAGGAGCTATTACAGGTGAATATATTGCCGGAATAGGTGGGGGAAAAGGTGGTTTAGGTTACGCAATTACTGTTGCAGCTGTGCAGTTAAAAACACCGTATTTGTTCGCCTGTGGTATTGCATCTGCAATTTTTGGCATTGTTTTTTACCTGCTTGTAAGCTATTTATCCAATATGCTACTAAAATCATGGCATGAATCAGCAATGAAAGTTGAAAAGTAAAAGAGAATATTGAGAAAGATTGAAAAGGGGGAGTGGCCAGTGAAAATATTGAAAAAAATAAGATTATCGGTAATGGGAATAGTATTATTCTTGATACTAGCTGCTTGCAATGGACAAGAATCAAGCAGTTCTAAAAAAGAAGAGAATAGCACTGAAAATGACAAACAAGAAATGAACGATGTAAAAATCGTTCTTAACTGGTTTGCAAAATCACAGCATGGTGGTCTGTACGCAGGAATTGATAAGGGGCTGTTCGAGGAAAATGGTTTAAAGGTAACAGTTGAATCAGGTGGACCACAAGTTTCTTCTATTAATATAGTTGCTTCAGGAAAAGCTGAATTTGGTCTTGCTCATGCAGACCAAATTGCAATGGCCAGAAATGAAGGAATCGAATTGGTGGCAGTTGCTGCTGTCATGCAAGGAAGTCCTCAAGCATTTATGTTTCATAAAGGTTATGGGATAAAAGATTTTGAAGAGTTAAACGGCAGAAAAGTGTATATACAACCGGGGATTGTTTACTGGGAGTTTTTAAAAAATAAGTACGATTTAAGCGGAGTCGAGGAGTTGGCATATACTGGGCAACATGTAAATTTTGTCGACGATATGGATGCAGTGACTCAAGCCTTTGTAACATCTGAGCCGTATTTCATGAAACTAGACGGAATCGATGTTGAGACGAAATTAATATCCGACGCCGGTTATGATCCATACAATGTCGTATTATTTGTTTCTAAAGATTACTTGGAGAAAAACGAAAAAACCGTCCGTGCATTCACGAAAGCATTTGTGGAAGGCTGGAATCTCTATAAAGATTCATATGAGGAGATTAATAAACTCGTTCAAAAGGATAACCCGGATATCGAACTAGAATCATTAAAATTCGAATCGGAAACACAAGCAGAATTTGTTTACGGCAGGGATGCTGAAGAACATGGGGTTGGATACATGACTGAAGAACGTTGGGCAACTTTAATCGAACAATTACATGAACTAGGTTTGGTAAATGAGATATATGATGCAAAGGAAATATTTACGACGGAATTTCTTCCGAAGCATTAGAAATCGTGAAATGTATTATGAAAAGACTGTCCTGGGTCTTTACCCAGGCAGTCCTTTTCTATTTAGTGAAAAATAAATTCGGCTATTTCTATATCATTAACTTCCGCGATAGACTTGGTACCCCCATGGAGAAATGAGGAGCGGAATATGATAATGTGCATTTCCATCTGCAATCCCAAATTGAACGGGAATGATTTCCAAAAAAGACGGTTCCGGAAGCGGAATGGCTTTGCTCCGAAAATATTCACCAACATTAAACTCCATTTTATAAAATCCTGGCATCATATTTTGCTTAACGAGGGGTTCATCGAGTCTGCCATCTGTATTTGTCTTTGCTGTTTTTATTTTCTTCCATTCAGAAGATAATTCCTCTTGATAAAATAGATTGATCTTAACATGTGCTGCCGGTAAGCCGTGTGTTAAGTCTAAAATATGCGTTGTTAATCCTGGCATCATAAAAAATTCCTTCCTCCATTCGATTTTTGGAAAATCGTTACTTTTTTTCTCCGACTGAAATAGGCTGCATTGCTTCAGAAAAATCATTATCTACATATCCGGTAAATTCTACTTGATCATAGTCGAAATAGTCTTTCAAAATCATTTCTTTGTTATCTTGGAAAAGCTGGTCTGCTACTGTTTCAATCAGTTTTGGTAATCCAACTTTTACACCGGATAATGCGGAGGCAGTTAATCCGCAGCTAATTAAAGCGGAATAATTATAAGCAAATATTCCATATAACAGTTTTTTTCCTTTATGATCACGACTGGCAAATGAATAGCCCGGATTTAAATAAGGATGTTGATCAATTAACGGATTAGCCAACTCTTTTGGTGCTTGGTAACAGTCTTTCCATCGTAAAATATGTCGTTCAAGAAGTTTTAATTCCGGACGTAAAGCGGGATCTGTGATGAGACCGGTACTGATAATTAAATAATCAAAGATGTATTTGCCCTGAGGAGTCATCACTTCTACACCGTGTGAGGTTTGTTTTACATCAAGCCACGGAGCACCTAAATGTAAATGAAATCCGGGCCAAGAGGCAGCTCGTTCAAACGTATCATTTGTCGGTGGTTGATTATTTTTAAAGAAATGACTCATTACGGCATATTTTTCTTCATCTGAAAAAGTATGATAACGGTCGATCATACCGGAACTCTCCATTTGACGAATCGGGTTGATCCGCAGTAATTTTTTTCGGCGTATAAACACATGGGCTTCTGCCGCCCCATGGGACAGGGCAAAATTTGCATTATCAAAAGCGGATGCTCCACCGCCAAGAATACCTATTTTTTTCCCTTTTAAAGCTGTAAAATCAATTTGCTCTGATGTATGAGCATAAAGCTGTTTTGGTAGATTCCTCTTGATAAAAGACGGAATATGCCATTCACCGCCGCCTTGGATTCCTGTTGCCAAAATGACCTTTCGCGTTAATATTGTTTTGGAAGGAATATTTTTTCCTTCGAGATGTAAGCGATGAATTCCTTTTTCGGTCGGTTCAATCAATTGCAGTTTTACCTCATTGATAACAGGAAGGTTGAGGATTTGGCGAAACCAACGTAAATAATCCATCCAATCCGTACGTGGTATTTTATTTACCTGTTCCCAAGAATCGGGTCCGTATTGTGCTTCCCAAAAAGAACGAAAAGTAAGGGAGGGGATTCCAAAATCAATCGTTGTTAAATGTTTAGGTGTCCTTAGCGTCACCATCCTAGCATATGTTACCCAAGGTCCTTCATACCCATTCGGATTTTCATCCAGAACAAGAATGTTTGAAATTCGTTCCTTTATGAGGCCGAATGCAGCGCCTAATCCGCATTGTCCGCCACCAATAATAACAACATCATATACATGTCCTTCGTGGTGACGAATCGGTTTTACCCAACTCGGTCCGTCAAAGTTCAAGTAGGACAAATCTGTTTTTACTCGGTTGTTTAACTCTTGCAAACTCATTGATTTCACCCTTTCCTTGTAAAAAATATAAATCTAATCGGAAAATTTTTCTTCCAAACGAAAACGGGCAATTTTATAGATTTCAGACAAGGCAGTTTCAAATTCTGTTTGCTGATTATGATAGATCCGTCTTTCCAGCGCTTGATAGATTTCATTTTTCGTTTTAAATCGGACTGCCATGATGAAAGGAAATCCGAACTTATCCATATATGCTTGATTTAACTTTACAAAATGGACATACTCTTCTTCTGTCAAATTGTTAAGACCTGCGGATTGTTGTTCTTTTTTTGATTCTTTGGTCATTTTTACTCGCTCACCTAAATTTGGGTGAGCTTTCATTAGTGCCAATTGTTGTTCATAAGTTGCATTTTTTACTATTTCTACCATTTTTTCATGCAATTGTTGAATCGAATGGAAAGGTTTTTCAGTTTTTACTTTTTCGGCAATCCATGGAGAGTGCTCAAAAATATCTCCTAATAGTTCGATAAAGCGAAAAGAATTTGTTTCATTTAATTGTTCAATGGTTATCAAGATGCTACCTCCTTTGTATAGAATATAGGAAAAAACTATGATGCGCTTTTTATTAAACAGAGGTTTATAGGTAATAACATATTACCTAATTATGTTATATAAACTTACATATATTCATATCATAGTAAATTTGAAATTTATTGTCATTGTGCAAATTAGCTAAAAAAATCCGGTTTATTTGTACAAAACAGCCATTTTATTGGTAGTTTTGCGAAAATCCTTCCATTGAGGAGTCAAATTTAGGCAGGGGACTTATTCGTCTTCAAATATAGACTTTATCCGTAACGCAAGTCTTAGTTGCAGGGATGTTTCCGGATCTTTAAAGTTTTTCCCAAGTATTTCTTCGCATTTCTCAATCCGATAAATGACTGTATTGCGATGCACGTATAATCTTTTTGCAGTCTCCGAAATTTGGCAATTTGTTTCTAAATAGACAAATAATGTGTTCAAAAGATTTTGTTTTTCTTCATCGTTTTTTGTTGAAAATTCCTTTAACACATACGTATAAAAATTTTTCAAGTTATCTTGCGGAATTAACCTTAATAATTCGGTAATATTCCGCGTGCTATACGTATAAATAAATTCCGCTTGTTTTGAAAGCTGGCCTTGAGACAGGGCATCAACTGCTTCTTTATATGCTGTCTTTACATGTAAAAATTTATGACATAAATTACTAACACCAAAGGAAATTGTATGCTGAAAAGAATCGAAAACTAATTTTTGAATTTTTTTAAGTGAATCTTCAATATAAAGGTTTGTGTTGATAGAATGGTCTTCTATTTTGTATAAAAGAATACATAGTTCACTTTTGGAAAACAGATAAATATTTGGTGAATAACTCTCTAAATGCTCTTCAAGAAACCGGAATACTTCATCTGCATATTCCTGGCGTTGGGAATACGTATAAAAATTTCCGTCATCATCGATCTTTCCGACACAACAAATGTATTTCTTTTCATTTATTATTGAAAATTCCATTGCACGGTTGATAATTTCTTCGGTTGTCGAAAAAGCTCCATCAATAAAATGAAGAAAGAAATCATTGCGAATACTTCGGTCGCGTTGTTTTAAAGCATACTCTTTCATCAATGCAAAGCTAATGACGTTCATTGCTTGATCAATGATGAGTCTTGTAAAATGGTCCGACTGATAAATTTCTCCCATTATTAAAAGTGAGCCAATCTTCTTTTCGCTCATTTGGATCGGGAATAGGGAATAAGTTTGTTTCGAAACGATATCGGAAAATGTAATGTATGCCATATCTGAAGTTGCAAAAGACAAATGATTAAAATTTAAATGGACCGCCCACTGTCTTTGTGAGGTGTAAATCGGTTTAAAATATTGATCATACAATAGAACCGGGCGTGAAATTTGTTTTGATAAAACACGAAGCAATTGTTTGATTCCGTTTCCCTTCATAATGAATTCGGTAAATTGCCGATGAATCTCTAGCGCGTTTGCCAGTTCTGTTTCTCTATTGTTGAGAATCGCCCGTAATGCATGATTGACAATTTCCCCAAGTGATCGTTCAAGGGGCAGCTCTAATATTGGGAACTGTAATTCATCTGCTAAAAGTAATGCTTCTTTTGGAATTTCATGCAAAAAACGTTTCGTCTTTATTCCTAAGGCCGCACAACCTTTTTCAGCCATGGCCCTAATCAACTCCACCAGTAACTTAGGATGATCTTTGAGATGGAATGCGGTAGTGACCAACCATTCGTCTCGATGTAAAAAGTGGATAATATCCGGTGCATCCATCATATTAACTGTATGAATTTCCCGATTTATTCCGGTTTCCCCTGCAATAATTGACATATCGGAAAATTGAGGAATGGATAAAAGTTCGGCTACTTTCATAACGATTCCCCCTTATAAAATAATTATTTTGATTTTACATTTTATTCTACCATATTGAGATAAATTTGTGTGAACTTTATTATCTATATATGTAAGAAAAAATAACAAACAGTACGCATCCATAAAACAAAATGTTAAATCGTTTAGTTAATTTAACCAAAAAAATAAAAAAATTTGTTTAAAACTACTAATGAAACTGCATAAAAAGATCGATAAACTAAAAATATGACAAATTTATGTGATAATATATAACATATAAAATAATTGCAATGTAAAGGGGGGATTGCATTGGCTTATCGTTTAGAAAATGATTTATCATTAAAAAACCGGATCGGTAACATGATTGAATGGCTTGGCACATTTGGGAAGACAAAAAGTGGGGGTGTGACACGGCTTTTATTTTCACAAACTTGGCAAGAAGCTCAATTTGCATTAAAAGATAAGATGGGGGAGTTAGGATTTCAAACTTATTTCGATAGTGCCGGGAATCTCTTTGGCAGGATGACCGGTTCAATAGATAAAAATCATATCATCCTTACCGGTTCCCATATCGATACGGTTGTAAACGGAGGAAAATATGACGGTGCGTATGGGATTATTGCGAGTCTATTGGCAGTAGCCGGTTTGGTTGAGCGCTTTGGCTATCCGAAAAAAACGATAGAAGTTGTTTCATTAGCTGAAGAAGAGGGAAGTCGATTTCCATTAACTTTTTGGGGTTCTAGGAATATAAGCGGGTTTTATCATCTGGAACATGTGAAGAATTTACAAGATGACCACGGCGTAACCTTTTTCGCAGCGATGAGAGCGGCTGGTTTTGCCCCTGAAAAATATAAACCTGCTGCCAGAACAGACATAGAACGGTTCATTGAACTTCATATTGAACAAGGAATGACTTTGGAGAAAAATCACAATTCGATTGGTGTTGTCACGCACATTGTCGGCCAAAGAAGATATACTGTCCGAATAAAAGGTGAAAGCAATCATGCCGGAACAACACCGATGGAAGGTCGGAAAGATGCGGTTAGCACAGCTTCATACTTAATATCCTATTTAACCAAAAGAGCAAAAGAAATAGACAAGCAACTGGTTGCAACTGTGGGAAAATTGCATGTAACACCGAATGTTGCAAATGTCATTGCAGGGGAAGTTGAATTTAGTCTCGATATCCGTCATCATGAGGAACAAATACTAGATTTTTATTGCCAAGAGCTATTTTCAATGTTTGAGAACGTAGCTATATCCTTAGCTATGGACATTTCAGTTTCACAATGGATGGATGTGAAACCGGTACGTATGGATGATGAGTTGAACAATTGGATACGCGAGGTCGCCTTAAAACAAAAGATTTGCTTTCAAGATATTGTCAGTGGCGCAGGGCATGATGCGCAAGTGTTTGCCTCGATTTGCCCGACTACATTATTGTTCGTACCCAGTCATAAAGGAATTAGTCATTCACCGCAAGAGTTCACAAGTTTAGAAGATTTAGCAACCGGCATTCATTTGTTGGAAACGATTTTATATAAACTTGCCTATGATTAAACGCTGAAGCTGGGCAAGAAAACTTGGGCAAAGTTGTTGTTAAATATTTATGCAACAAATACAAAGTGGATAACTTTTCCATAAAAACTCCTATGAAAGGATGATGGGAAATGGTCTTTTCCGAGCTGAACACGCCAAAGCGGACGATCATGACGCCCGGTCCGGTTGAAGTGGACCCCCGGGTACTTCGGGCAATGTCAACACCAATTCTTGGACAGTTTGACCCTGCTTTTACCAAAATAATGAATGAAGTAATGGAAATGATCCGTCACGTTTATCAAACAAACAATTACTGTTCGTTTCCGATTGACGGGACTTCAAGAGCAGGTATTGAAGCGGTATTGTGCAGTATTATCGAACCGAGAGATCGGGTTCTTGTCCCGATTTACGGCAGATTCGGTCATTTGTTGGTTGAAGTTTGTGAACGATACGGTGCCACTGTTCATACTATCGAAGCGAAATGGGGCGAGGTATTTGACCCGGAAGAAGTAATCGAAGCAATCAAGCAAGTATCTCCACAAATAGTCGCCATAGTTCACGGGGAAACATCAACCGGACAAATGCAGCCGTTGAAAGAAATAGGTAACACTTGTCGGGAAATGGATATTTTACTTGTTGTAGATGCGGTTGCATCGATTGGCGGTGTTGATATAAAAACCGATGAATGGAATATTGATGCAATCATTGGAGGAACACAAAAATGTTTATCTGTTCCGTCCGGTCTCGCACCCATCAGCTATAATCATCGAATAGAAAGTAAGATTCAATCTCGGAAAAAAGTGGAGCGCGGCATTGAAACTGAAGACGATAAAAAAATAGTTCGAGCAAAACCGGCAATTGCCAGTAATTATTTTGACTTAAGTATGATCCAAGACTATTGGGGTCCAAGAAGATTGAATCATCATACCGAAGCAACTTCCATGATTTATGCGTTACGGGAAGGGCTCCGTATCATATTGGAGGAAGGATTGGAAGCGAGGTTTCACCGACATAAATTGCATGAAGCCGCATTAGTTGCCGGTATCCAAGCGATGGGGCTTACATTGTTTGGTAATGTAAATCATAAGTTGCCAACAGTTACATGTGTCGAGATTCCTCCGGGAGTCAACGGAGAATCGGTTCGACGCATGCTTCTTGAAGAATTTGGTATTGAAATTGCTTCATCATTTGGACCGCTTCAAGGAAAAATTTGGCGGATAGGGACGATGGGGTATAGTTGTCGAAAAGAAAATATTTTATTTCTTCTTGGTGCTTTGGAAGCCGTTTTAATTCGCCATGGGATATTAGTAAACCGTGGAGAGGCATTGCAAGCGGCTCTAGATCTATACGTGGCTGAAGAAAAACGTACGATAAAAATCGGTTGAAAGGTGGGGAAAACATGAATTATGATCTCATCATTCGTAATGGTTTCGTTATTTTTCCGGATGAAGTACAGAAAGTCGATCTTGTCGTAAAAGACGGTGTGATTGTAAAAATTGATAAAAATGTGATGGGTTCATCTGATCGGGTTATTGATGCGGAAGACAAGTACATTTTCCCGGGTATGATTGATAGTCACGTCCATTTCAATGAGCCGGGCAGAGAAATATGGGAAGGGTTCCTAACCGGTTCCAATATGATGGCAGCTGGCGGGATAACAACCTTTTTTGATATGCCATTAAACGGGATTCCTTCTACAACAGATAGAAGTGCCCTGTTGCAAAAGGCAAATATCGGACAAAAGAAGTCTTTGGTTGATTTTGGCTTATGGGGCGGCCTTGTACCGGGAAACGTTAATCAGTTAAAGGAACTGGCTGATGCCGGTGTAGTCGGTTTTAAAGCTTTTCTTTCGGAAACAGGTAATCGAGAATTTGAACGGGTAGATGATATGACATTATTAGAAGGAATGAAGGAAATTGCTTCACTAGGAAAAATTCTTGCTCTCCATGCTGAAAGTGGACCGATTACCAATGTTTTAACGAAATGGAAAAAGGAACAAGGCTGTCTTTCTACGGATGATTATATAGAAACCCGTCCGATTGTTGCTGAAGTGGAAGCGGTGGAAAGAGCTATTACGTATGCAAAATTAACCGGGTGTTCTTTACATTTTGTTCATATTAGCAGTGAAGAGGCGATTTTGAAAATTGAAGAGGCAAAGCATGATGGGGTTGATGTAACAGTAGAGACTTGTCCACATTATTTGTTATTTACTCATGATGATCTCGTTCGAAAGGGACCTGTTGCCAAGTGCGCCCCGCCTTTAAGAAAAAAACCGGAACAAGAAAAATTAATACAACAATTGTTAGATGGAAAAATCGACATGGTGACGTCTGATCATTCACCTTGTCCATATGGAATGAAGGATCCGATGACACATAATCTATTTCAAGCATGGGGAGGAATTAGCGGCGGGCAATTTACTTTAATGGCGATGGTTGAAATGGCAAAAAAATACGAAATCCCATTGACAAAAATTGCAAAATGGACATCGCTTCATCCGGCCACCCGCTTCGGCTTAACAACAAAAGGAAAAATTGCCGTCGGGATGGATGCTGATCTGGCTATTGTCTCTTTAAACGACTCGTATGAAGTAACAGAGCATAACTTTTTTGCAAAACATAAACAAAGTCTCTATCTCGGACACACCTTTCCTTGTAAAATTAAAGCGACGCTCCTCCGAGGTAAAGTGGTATATGAAAATGGACATATAAACGGACAAGATCGAAGCGGGAAGTGGCTAAGACTAGGCAGCTTACCTTCATTGAGAGAAAGTGAAATTGCTTCTTTCGATGTTCAATTAAAGGCATTTTAATTATTTATCAATCACAAAAAGAAAGCCAAGAGGATGGATTTCCATCGCTTTTGGCTTTCTTCATTTCTTTTTGCTAAACTTATTAAGCTGAAGATTCCATTTTTTCATATTTTAGTGGATCACCATCAAACGGTTGATCGGCCACTTTAATGGATCCGGTGGGACAACCTTCATAAGCATCATCTAAATCATCATAAAATTCTTCCGGGACTTCTGTCGTGCCTTTGTTGTTATCGGCAATCGTGTAAGAAAGCCCCTCGTCATCGTAATCAAAAATATCCGGGGCAGCAGCGCCACAAGCTCCGCACGATATACAAGTATCTTGGCAAACAATGGTATATTTCGCCATATTTGTCTCTCCTTAGTTTGTATAATTTTCGCCCATTCCTAGCTGCATGAGGAATTTTCTATAATTAATAGAAGTTTTATCAGCTGCTATATGTGCTTCCGAAGTTAAATCAATCGGTAATTCTTCCGGTTTCTGGTTTTCCACCATCTCAGCATCTTCTGTAAAAATCTGTAAATTTAATTCATAAAAACTTTCTAATGGAGCATCTTTATCAAAGTTCCGGGCCATAGGGCTAAAAAGTCGAGTTTTTCTGGCTGAAATCGGACAAGGAACATTTAAAATCCATTGTGTACCGCCGTTGGGAAAATAAATAATTAATCGAGCGGCTAAAGGCGGGTAAACATCAAAAACTCTAAGCCATTTAAAACCAGGTGGCTCTTTATGTCGGTTTTCTTTTGTATAATTACTGACCGTACTTATATATTCGGCATGGAGTCCATAATCCGTTACTTCCACTTTGTAGCTTGGAACAAAGGAATTATCCCTGTCTGCAAAACTATTGGCATGGACCCAAGCGAAATGCGCCACATCAAGAAAACCTTCTATTTGCCGACCGGCGTTACCATTAATATCGAGCGTCGGGGGCAATATATTTTGGAATTCATCATCGTCCCAAACAGGGAATGGAGGCAGGTTTTCTTCAGTCCCGGAGAGGGTCGTCCAAATAAGACCGTATCGTTCTACAGTCGGGAAGACGGTGAGACATAGTTTTGGCGATATTTTTGCGCCGGGATGAGCGGGAATGGAAGTACATTTCCCGTCCGGGGCATAATGAAAACCGTGATATGGACAAACAATTTCATCTCCTTCTACCCATCCCATACTTAGCGGGGTTCCGCGATGAACACATAGATCACGGGCAACAACAGGTTTTCCGTTTGCTCGATAAGTGACCAATTCGACATCCAGAAGTTTTACAGCTAAAGGTTTGTCAGTCACTTCATCCGCTCGAGCAATCGGATACCAATATTGGGACAAAACTGTCCAATCTTGAGGGGAAAACGTACAATTTCTTGGAATCGGCAGCTGCCGTTTGACTACAGATTCAACTTGGTCCAATATAATCAACACCTTTCAATTTTTTAAAAATAAAAACATAACCCGTGATGTTAGTTTTATTAGTTTATTAAACTATTATTGTACAATCTAATGTTAACTTTTGTAACATATTATCAAAAAAATAAAAAAGAATCACTAGTTAATTTGTATATATTTGGAAAGCTGTTTCAGTTATTTTGTCTAAAAGCAAAAATAAGCAAGTTTTTTACATTGGACAAATCGGTTGATTCCTTAACAAGTTACGCTCGTGCATGTACGTTCACACCTTGCACCCACACTTCACGAATATTATCCGGTCGGGTATGGTACATGATTTTTTGAAAAACATCATATAAATCTTGATTTCTACTACTAAATATCGGCAGTTTCGCACCTGGGATCTGCGTGTCGATGATTTGTACATCCCATGTATAGTTTTCCATTATACGACCAATCGGCAAACTTAGACTTTCACCGCCACCTGCTGTAGCAAAATAGAAGGCTTCATTAATCGTAATGCGTGATGCGGGTTTTCCTCTTTTCTCAGTGGGAAGATTTGGGTTAACCCCGTCTTCTAGCATTCGAGAGGAGATTACAGCTTGCTTTGCGTTATCGAACAGACTCGGAGAAAAACCGCCGGAAATATCGGTTCCTAACCCAATCTCTACACCTTTCGAATGAAAATGGGCAATTGGTAATACCCCGCCTGATAAATAAGCATTGGAAATCGGACAGTGGGCAATGGCTGTTCCGGTTTTTGCAAATAAATCGACATCCGCTTCACTTAAAAACGTACAATGGGCCATGATAGACTTTTCACGTAATAACCCAAAATCATGAAGTGCAAAGGCATCATGTTTATGAAAACGAGTTTTGACAAATTCATGCTCCCAATTACTTTCACTGCAGTGAGACTGGATATACGTGTTGTACTTTGTGGCTAAAGCAGAAAGCCCCCTTAATGCTTCATCAGTACAACTCGGAATAAAACGAGGTGTGACAACCGGATAAACGCCTTGTTTTGTTTTCTTCGCTAAATCTTGGACCGCCAGAATAAATTCCTCCGTGTCGGCCAGAGCTGATGCTGTATCCGGATCGCAGTAATATTCCGGGTTTTGTTTGTGATCATCCATCACCACTTTCCCCACTAAACCACGCTGCCCTTTTTCTGCACAAATACTTGCCAAAAGGAAACTGGATTCTTTATGGACGGTGGCATAGTAAAGAGCTGTTGTTGTTCCATGTGCTAAAAGCGTAGACACTAAATCTTCATAAACCTGTTTAGCAAAATCAATATTGGAAAATTTTGATTCGAGCGGAAAAGTATACGTATTCAGCCATTCATTGAGTGGTAAATCCAAGGCAGTTCCGGACTGAGCCCATTGTGGTGCGTGAATATGCAAATCAATAAAACCCGGCAACAAATATTCCCCATCACTTAACTGACGAAAATTGTCCTTCCCTTGATACGTATGTAAGACAAGCTCGTATTCGTTATCATCCGGATGAATCATTTTTTCAATCACACCATTGCGGTTAATACAGAAAAGATAATCCTTTAAAATCTTAACTTCATTAGGTGACTCACTGGTAAATGCGGTCCCTCGAAAAACATACCTATACTCCATCATTTTGCAACCCCTTTTTATGTTATATTTTCTAACATGTAGTAATTATAAAATAGAATAAATATTACGTCTAGAACAATTTTTCTGGTTTGGATCGCTATGAATTGACGCCAACAACCCGACCTATATTCAATCGAAAATATGCATAAATAAAACTGAATTCGGGTGACAAAATATTCTGTCATATGTTATTATGTAATTAAGGTGGATGTTATGGCAGAAGTGTATAGATACGTGTTCATGCATTGTAAATAACGATGTGCGGTATGAAAAAGGAGGAAGAATCCAATGAACAAAAAATTAAATTTATTAAGCAAACTCACGCCTATCCTAAGTATTCTTTTTATCATTACAGGTATCATTTTTGCCATATTGGCTGTTTTAGAACATAATATGTCAGGTTTGATAATGTCATTAGTCCTCATTCTACAATCTGTATTGTTATTCACATATAAGAAGTTGTTTACCAACATGGGGGTATAAGTTTAGATTTTAATAGATGTAAAAACAACAAAAGAAATTGGTAAAAATAGAGGAGGAGTTATGTGCCAAGCGAACACCGAGAGGAAAGTATTTATCAATATATAAACCCGGATGGCAGAACAATTTCCTGAGTTCCCTTATATTTTCTAAGATGAGTATACTGCAGGAGCAAGAGATTGCCAGCATGTTTTTTTCAGTGATGAACTCACTTTTTATAAGCGGGAAAAACTGACGATGGATTTGATTGAGGTTTTGAAGCCTTGTTTGTTGGATCAAACTGTGTTGGTAAGGCGATTATTCAAATCATGATCAGCAGACAACCGGAAGAAACGGGGAAAATTATTCCGTTTCCAAAATAGGTTACGTAAAACCGGTAAAGTTTTTTCCAAAATTGATACAAATGAGTGGAGATGATGAGTGGGGGCATCTGTTTTGGAAAAAAGCATGGTGAAAAGGCTGTCCGGGACGTTTCCGCAGGCAGTCTTTATTCTTGAAAACAAGCGGGGAGGGTGGAAGGCAAGGGATTCAGCTTCATAAAAATTTTTTGTATTTATGAATTAACTTGTTTTCCCTAAATTATTGTATTCGAGATGGCGTTCAATTTTTTTGTCAAGCATTTGAATTCGGGCTAGCGCGGTGCGTTGGTCAATTTGCCGATAATGATGTTTTCCCCCTGGTTCTTCGTCATCGGTATCTGCTTCGGCAACAACTTTTTGAAGCGGGGTTAATTCAAGACTTCCCTCAGGTAAATAAGAATCTGTATGAAGCAGGATAGCCAGTGCAATTTCCTTCGCATTTTCTAAATCTTCTCCAGAACGGACAAGAAGTTTATGGGCACGAGCAGCACCTTTGATTGCATGGATATCATTTTGTTTGTACATTTGATAATCCCATTTTCCATTTGTATACCATTGATAATGGCCAATATCATGGAGCAAACCTGCCTTTGCCGCTAAATCCGGGTTTACACCTGACTTTATAGCAATATTAAAGGCCTTTTCAGCTACAGTAATCGCATGATCCATACCGGAACGACCGACATATTTTTGAACAATCGGGTGACGGAATAATGTTTCCAATGTAACTTTCCTAGCCATAATAAACCTCCTTTACACCGGTATTTTCCAAATAAATAAAAATATATTGTTATAAACATTAACATCTTTTGTTAGTTTTTGCAATTATTTTATTTGATTAATCAATAATTGTGCATTTTGAAATGGGACGGTATTCTTGTTGTAAAAGAAACTTTGCTTTATGACCTTTAATCGTATTTTAGTTTAACCAAAAAAAGCCAAGGTCCGCCGAGTTGCGGACTTTCTTTTTTGATTATTTCCAATTCACCGAAATACCAAATTTAAATTCTCAACATGCAAATGAGGTATGTGTAAAATTTTACTCGAAGGGCAGATGAGTGGAAAAAAATGGGAAGACGCTCTATCATTTAAATGTACGCTTGTGGGCGAATACATTTAGAAAGAGGTCTTCCTATGGATATTATATCAATAATTGCTAGATTATTAAAGGATACAAAAAGTCTTATTGAATTTGAAGAACAAGTTAAAATTCTGATCCAGAATGCCTTTACGCAATGGGTTGGGGAAATATTTGAGACGTTAGATAAAACAATTAAGCAGAAAAAGCTGGAGGATGGCTGGGAGTACTGCCGGAGTGATAACAGAAGCATTCAGTTTTTATTTGGAAATGTGACCTTTAAACGTTCACTAATGCATGACCAGAAAGGGAATTCACATTATCCTCTGGATGAATGGTTAGGGCTTTTACCATACCAACGATACAGCCCGTTAGTGGAGTTAAAGGTGGCAGAGTTGGCAAGTGAGAACACCTATCGGGAGGTAGCTGATATTTTAAAAGAATGGACAGCCGTGAGTCTCAGTCACACAACTGTAGGGAACATGGTGAAACACGTAGGGAAAACGCAAGCTGAAGCCGACAAGGCACTTGTAGAAGAGCTAGAAATAGCTGATTCACTACCTGAGGGAAAGAAGGTAGATTACCTGTTTTCCGAAGCTGATGGTATATTCGTCCGGGGACTAGAAAAGAAACAGGGTATGGAAGTCCACCACGCCATTCTCTATGAAGGATGGGAAACCAATGGAAAAAGGGTCTCTCTACACCATCCCGTTGTTATCATGACGACGGAATCCATCCAGACATTTTGGGATGAAGTCCAAGCAACAGCTGCCAACACCTACTCTCTCGAAAAAGCACATGTCATTACAAACAGTGATGGAGGTGCGGGATACACAGCTGAACGGTTTCAAACAGCATTCTCACAGTCGGAATATCCGGTGCTCAACCAGCTGGATACCTACCACGTTGCACAAGCCATTGTAAGGACATTTGGGGGCGGAAAAAGCGAGATTAAAGAGCAAATTAGAAAAGCAATTAAAACGCATGACTGTGACCGATTCACGTTATATTTGGATACGTATGAGAGCACATTGACGGATGAAAAGAGCCTTAAGAAAATCAAGGAATTCCGTTCGTATATCTTGAAAAATTGGGAACGCATTTTTGACTGGAGAGACAAGGTTGAAAACGTGCCAGAAGGTGCAAGAGGCCTGGGAGCGATGGAATCAAACCAAAGGCATATCTCATTCAGAATGAAGAAACGGGGCATGCATTGGAGCAAAAAAGGCGCAGAAGCCATGGTGAAAATTAAACAAGGGATTCTTAACCAGACATTGAGGGAAGCTTATTTGAAACACCGTACAAGAAGTGGGAAAAAACAAAGGGAATTAAAACAAGCAATAAGGTTATCAGAGCTATTTAAACAGCCAGTACGTCCGTCAATCGGGGTGAAACGTGGATCTGTCGCTTTATATACAAGCCATTCATCGGCAATGGGGCATTTAAGCAAGATTCTTGGGTTTTAATTTCAGCCTGGATAAGTGGCATTAATTTGGAAAATTATTGCCACTTATCCAGGAGAGTAAGCGAAGCGCGGTAGCCGAAAAGTGTACAAAAAAGAGTGTCTTGAAAACCCGATATTTAAATACTATCGAGAAAAACTTGACACATACGCAAATGAGCATTTTTGAGAAATGTTTAAGATAAATATGATATAATTACAAACAATTTTAATGGAATAAACAGACACGGGAGGGAATTTATGGAACGTGATAACGCAATCGGTATTTCTTTTACTGCAGGTTCTTATCTATTATGGGGAATACTTCCTATTTACTGGAAATTTTTAAGTGGTGTTCCGGCACTTGAAATACTGGCTCACCGTGTGATTTGGTCGTTTTGTTTCGTCTTAATAATCGTAATCATTTTAAAAAGAAAATTACTTAAGAGCTTTTTCCAAGTGCAAATAAGTAAAAAGAAAACATGGATTGGCTTATTTATCGCATCTCTATTCATAAGCATTAACTGGCTTACATACATTTATGCCGTGAATGCGAATCACATTGTGGAGGCGAGTTTAGGATATTACATTAATCCGCTGATCTCCGTTTTGCTGGGGGTTTTTGTCTTACGGGAGAAAATTAACGTATTGCATGCTGTTTCATTTGCCATCGCCGGAATTGGTGTTATTTATATGACGATTACATTTGGCAAATTCCCGTGGATTGCCTTGCTGCTGGCGTTTTCTTTTGGCTTTTACGGATTGTCTAAGAAACTTATAAAGGTAGATTCGATATTAGGCTTGCTATTAGAAACATTATTTGTTTTCCCTTTTGCATTCTTGTTCTTAGTGTATATAACCATGAATGGCCGGGAAAGTTTTTTGACAGGGTCGCCTAAAATTGATTTATTTTTACTTGGTTCGGGAATTGCGACAGCTTTACCGCTGCTACTGTTTGGCATTGGAGCGAAAAAAATTCCGCTATATATGGTCGGCTTTTTTCAATATATCACGCCAACAATTAGTTTACTTCTTGGTGTCCTGATGTATAATGAACCGTTTACAAAGGATCATGCCATTACTTTCACATGTATCTGGTTGGCAATTGTGATATTTACAGTTTCCAATATTCATCAAGGGATAAGAAAAAGAAAAGTAACAACAGTACCTGTAGTAAGGGGTGTTTCAAAAAGGTAGGTTGTTTTATCAGATTAAAACGGTAAGAACGAAAAATAAGAGCCTTCATCTTTTTGCAATACAAACAAGTTACTGACTCTTTCAGGTTATAAAGATTCTTGATATTGCTAAAAAAAATCATGATTAAAAAATCCAATTTTAAGATTAGTTTGTTTCATTATTTTCACCTACAATTGTTTAAGTTTAAAAATACCCTTCAAAACACAAAATAAGTTTGATTACAAAAAGGCACCCATTGAAGAAGAAGTAATAATTAAGGGGGTTTACTTAATCATAAGTTCTTTCCGCTTAACAATCTACCCTGATCCTTATAAAGAATGGTATAATTAGGTATGTACATATTTCCAATTTTTGAAAGGGGTAATAATGATGAATCAGGAGCAATTGAAAAGAATGCAGTCAGGAAAAGGCTTTATTGCCGCATTGGATCAAAGTGGCGGCAGTACGCCAAAAGCATTAAAAGCTTACGGCATTAGTGAAGACCGTTATTCAAATGATGAAGAAATGTTTGCCATTATTCACGAAATGAGAACACGTATTATCAAAAGTCCGGCATTCCACTCCAAACATATTCTCGGTGCCATTCTTTTTGAAAATACAATGGATCGTTATACTGATGGACAATATACAGCTGATTTTCTCTGGGAAAAGAAAGGGATTGTTCCTTTTCTAAAAGTTGACAAAGGTCTTGCTCCACTTAAAGATGGTGTTCAAGTGATGAAACCGATTGACGGATTAGATAACTTATTAAAACGAGCGAACGAACGCAACATATTTGGTACAAAAATGCGCTCATTTATTAAAGAAGCAAATGCTGAAGGAATTAAAACAGTTGTTCAACAACAATTTGACATTGCAAAACAAATTGCCGCGGCCGGACTCGTTCCTATAATCGAACCGGAAGTAGATATTCATGCACAAGATAAAGCAGAATCAGAAAGAATTTTAAAAGAAGAGTTCTTTAAACAGTTGGCAAAACTTGACGAGAATGTAAAAGTGATGTTTAAAGTTTCGTTACCAACAGAAGATAATTTTTACAGTGATTTAATTAAAGATCCCCATGTTGTACGGGTCGTTGCACTTTCCGGTGGTTATTCACAAGCTGAAGCAAATAAAATTTTAGCTCGTAACCATGGAATGATTGCCAGCTTCTCCCGGGCATTAACAGAAGGATTATCAGCAAATCAAACTGATGAGGAATTTAACGCAATTTTGGGTAAATCCATTGAAGCAATTGCGGAAGCTTCCAACACATAAATTTTTATGTATGACCTTTTGTCGCTCATCTTTTTTGAATGACAACCAAAAAAGGTTTTTCCGGAAATTTTCAATCAATTACTCCCATCTTAACAGGCAGGCCACCCCCCACCGATTTTCGAGTTTACAAAGAGATATTTGGGGGACGGGCTGCCAGCATGCGTCCGATTGGTTCTTATCCATCAGTGGGGTTGGCAGGCATAATCCGATATATTTCAATGGAGGTTTTTATATGGCTAAAGTATATCAATTAGACTATGAATCACCCATTGGTGTGATAGAAATAACCGGTACTCAAGATGCAATAACATCGATCTTGTTCTCGGAGAAAGATAAAAGGAAAAACTACCCCCAGCCGGAAACACCTTCTGTTCTGATAGAATGCTATAACCAACTGGATGAGTATTTTCAAGGGACACGTTATGAATTTACGATACCTTATCATTTGGAAGGATCTATTTTTCAAAAGAAAGTTTGGCGTGCATTAACGGAAATACCTTATGCTGAAGTGGAGTCTTATAAAGATATCGCTGTGGCCATCGAAAATGAAAAGGCAGTTCGTGCTGTGGGAAGTGCTAATGGAAAAAACAAACTAACCATTGTGATTCCATGTCATCGAGTCATTGGTGCTAATGGAAAATTGACCGGATATGCCGGTGGACTTTGGCGGAAAGAGTGGTTGCTCAGACATGAGAAGAAGCATAAGGAATATAGTAAAAAGTAGTCATTTCCTTTAAAAAAACAATATTAAAAATTTATCCTTGCATTATTTTTAAACGGTTTGTATATACTTAGTATATACAAATTATGCAAAGGATGATAAAATTAAAATGAATAAAGAAAACAAAGGGGAAATCAAGATGACCACAAAAGTGCAAAGATGGGGAAATAGTCTTGCTGTTAGACTTCCGAAAGTTATATTAGACGACTTAAATATTAAAGAAGGTTCAGACATTATTATTTCTGTAGAAAATAATGCAATCAAAATTATTCCGATAAAGAAAAAACCAACTCTTGAAGAATTAATGTCAAAAATTACTCCTGAAAATAAACATGATGAAGTGAATTGGGGCAAACCAGAAGGTGCTGAAATATGGTAATGAATCAAACACCAGACAGAGGCGATATAGTTTATCTTAATTTCAGTCCTCAATCCGGTTATGAACAGGCAGGACATAGACCGGCTATTGTTTTATCACCCAAATTATTTAACAGTGGAACTTTTGCAGTTGTATGTCCAATCACGACTAAAGAAAAAGGCTATCCTTTCGAAGTTAAAATACCAGATAAATTGAATGTTCAAGGGGTAATTTTAACCGATCAATTAAGGAGTGTTGATTGGCGTTCAAGAAATTTAAAGATTGTGGACCATGTTCCAGATGAAGTTGTTCAGAATTGTCTGGATTTAGTATCCACATTTTTACCTTTTTATTAATTAAACGCAGTAAAATTTTTCATATTCTTCTTTACGTATGGTTTAAAGAATTTTTAATGGACTTTGGCAATGCAGTTAGCCTACGTTGAAAAACCGCAAGAAAAAATTAGACGAACGGAACAACACGGTTTTGGACGGAAAGTTGGATAAGGGAAGAGCTGTCAAAAGCCATCGATTTTGCCTTTTGGACAGCCGCAATAGAATTAAAAGGTTAAAAGAAAAAATTCTTTACCGTGAAAAATCGAGAAAATAATGAGGCATCTCTACCCATTCTTGTATGTCTGTTCCGATAAGGCTGTAAGCACCTCTTAAACATTTCATCACAGTACCTGGAATGACCATATCTTCTGTAACATTCGTCATGGGCTTTGCAGCAGGCATCGACAGGATTTGTTGGTCGCCCTGGCCCTGAACAACCCGGACCACACCAATTATATCCCGGAAAACAAAATCCTCTTCGCTTCGACTTGTACATCAAATCACCTACTTATAACAATTTATAATAATTTATGATTGTCATGGTGATTTTGAATGGACGGGTGTAGGGAATACTTTGGTATACAAAAAATTCGAGAAAAAGAATTGTGAAATAAAAAAGGTCGAGGCATGGGAGCAGACTTCGATTTCTAATTACATTCTTTTATAATCAATAATTTCCACCTCATATCATGTTCCGCCATTTCCCAAACAACTTGACTCATCCGTGTTTGACTCATAACTGTGTTTCTGATTACTCATCAAATGCCATCGTTCATAAACTTTTAATTTTACTCAAATTATTATACAATATTATTATTAGTTTAAAAAATTATACGGAGGTGTTCTTTTTGCTGACATTTGAACATGTTTCAAAGATTTATAAAGGACAAAAACGAGCGGTGGATGATTTAAATTTTCAAATTGAAAAAGGTGAGTTTATTGTACTTATCGGACCAAGTGGTTGCGGGAAAACAACAACAATGAAAATGATTAACCGGCTGATTGAACCAACAGAGGGAACGATTTTTCTTAACGGGGAAAATATCATGCATATGGACCCGGTTAAATTAAGAAGACAAATCGGTTATGTCATTCAGCAAATTGGTTTATTTCCTCATATGACTATCGAACAAAACATTTCTCTTGTCCCGAGATTATTAAAATGGTCGTCTGATAAACAAAGAGAACGTGCAAAAGAATTATTGAGCCTCGTTGATATGACTCCTGATTACCTCAATCGTTACCCAAATGAATTAAGTGGTGGACAACAACAGCGAATTGGTGTATTGAGGGCACTTGCAGCCGATCAACCATTAATTTTAATGGACGAACCCTTTGGTGCCTTAGACCCAATTACAAGAGATTCATTACAAACGGAATTTAAAAAACTACAAAGAAAACTTAAGAAGACGATTGTATTTGTCACACATGATATGGATGAGGCAATCAAACTTGCTGACCGGATTGTCATTATGAAAGATGGTCGAGTTATCCAATTTGATACTCCTGATGAAATACTGCGAAATCCGGCTAATGAATTTGTTGAAGAATTTATTGGTAAAGAGCGTTTATCTCAGGTCCGTCCACATATTCAAACGGTCGATCAAATTATGAACCCGGCTCCTGTAACTGTTACTCCAAACGTTTCTTTAACAGAGGCAATAAAAATTATGAAACAACGGAGGGTTGACTCACTTCTTGTTGTTGATCAAAACAATATGTTAGTTGGCTATATTGATTTTGAAATCATCGATCAGAAACGGTCAAAAGCTAGTAAAATTGAAGAAGTTATTGAGAAAGAATTATTCAAAGTTGAAACTGGAACGTTGGTACGCGATACGATTCAAACGATATTAAAACGAGGATTAAAATACGTACCGGTTGTTGATGCTGAAAACCGTCTCGTAGGGATTGTAACCCGTACAAATCTTGTTGATGTTGTTTATGATTCGATTTGGGGAGATGGTGATTCAGAAATTAAAGCTCAATAGAAATGGAGACGATTTCATGGTAAATTTGCTTGATTTTTTAAGTGTGAACGGTATTGAACTTATTGTAAAAACTTGGGAACATATTTATATTTCATTGATTGCAATTTTCTTGGGGATTATTGTTGCTGTTCCTTTAGGCGTGCTTTTGACGAGAGTGCCGAAAATTGCAAACTTTATATTAGGTTTATTAAATGTTCTTCAAACAATCCCGAGTTTTGCCATTTTAGCATTATTTATTCCACTTTTAGGAATCGGCCTTGTTCCGGCCATTGTGGCACTCTTCTTATATTCATTAATGCCGATTTTAAGAAATACATTTATCGGAATCCGAGATGTAAAAAAGGATTTGATTGAAGCGGGAATTGGAATGGGAATGACTGAGTGGGAACGAATTCGACTGGTGGAAATTCCGCTCGCAACACCGGTAATTATGTCCGGGATTCGTTTAGCAACTGTTTTTCTCATTGGATGGGCCACATTGGCTTCCTATATTGGTGCGGGTGGTTTAGGCGATTATATTTTTAGCGGGATGAATTTATACAAACCCGAATATATCCTTGCCGGAGCAATACCTGTCACGCTTCTTGCACTTGTTACAGACCTATTTTTAGGAAAAGTAGAAACATGGGTAACCCCAAAAGGGATCCGAAAAAGTAAAGCTGTATAGGAAGGTGAATCAGACATTGAAGAAAACAAAGAGAGTTATAACGATACTTATTTTGTCTCTATCATTTATATTGGGTGCATGTTCCCTTCCCGGCTTAAGTGGTGCGCCTGAAAATACAATAAGGATTGGAACGTTAAATACGACAGAGTCACAAATTATGGGTCAGGTTGTTAAACAATTAATTGAACATGAAACGGACTTGGAAGTTGTCTTAGTAAATAATTTAGGTTCTTCAATCGTCCAGCACCAAGCCATGCTCGATAAACAAGTGGATATTACCGCAACTCGTTACACAGGGACGGATCTTTCCGGGGCACTCGGAATGGAACCGGTAAATGACCCGGATGAAGCAATGAAAATTGTCCAAAAAGAATTTAAGGAACGTTGGGACCAGACTTGGTTTGATTCTTATGGCTTTGATAATACGTATGCGTTTACGGTAACCAAAGAATTGGCAGAGAAGTATGGATTGGAAAAAGTATCTGATCTTGCAGATGTAGCCGACAAGATGCGTTTTGGTGTCGATAATTCATGGATCCATCGGGAAGGGGACGGCTATCAAGGCTTTGTTAAGACATATGGTTTTGAATTTCCAAAAATATATCCTATGCAAATCGGTCTTGTATATGAGGCGCTTGCCAATGATGAAATGGATGTGGTACTTGCTTATTCCAGTGACGGAAGAATTGCCGCGTTTAATCTAAAAATTTTAGAAGATGATAAAAAATTCTTTCCACCGTATGATACATCATTAGTTGCGCGGAATGAAGTTTTACGGGAGCATCCGGAATTAGAAGGGATATTGAATAAATTAGTTGGGACAATTGATACGTCTAAAATGCAAGAACTGAACTATGAAGCAGATGGAAAAAAGCGAGAACCGGCAATAGTCGCCCAGAAATTTTTAGAAGAACACCATTTTTTTGAGGGGGTGGAATGATGGACGTCTTACAAGATTTACTTAACTATTATGGGCAAAATGCTTGGTATGTTTGGGAACAATTTTATAAACAATTTCTCATGTCTGCTTACGGTGTTTTATTTGGTGCAATCGTCGGAATTCCAATCGGTATTTTTATTGCACATCATAACCGTTTAAGTCCATGGGTAATTTCACTGGCCAATATTATTCAAACAATCCCGGCTTTAGCAATGCTGGCCGTATTAATGCTCGTAATGGGACTTGGACCAAATACAGTCGTGTTTGCTCTTTTTCTTTATTCGTTATTGCCAATTATTAAAAATACGTATACAGGGATTCGAAATGTCGATCCGTCCATGCTCGAATCAGGAAAAGGAATGGGCATGACACGCCTTCAAGTTTTACGCATGGTTGAATTGCCACTATCGTTATCAGTGATTATGGCCGGACTAAGGACTGCTCTTGTTATAACGATTGGTGTGGCAACAATTGGAACATTTATCGGGGCAGGGGGGCTAGGTGATATAATTATTCGCGGTACAAATGTTTCTGATGGAACAACAATTATTTTAGCCGGTGCAATCCCGACAGCACTAATGGCCATTATTGCTGATGCGGTAATGGGATGGTTTGAAAAAAGACTGGCACCAAGTACAAGATTGAAAAAAAATCCGGCAAATCAAGTGTGAAAAATTTTCTTTTAAAAAACCACAGTCATGTTTCTGTGGTTTTTTTACTGTATAAGTCAGATTAAGAGTCAGTGTTCACTATTATTCATTTTATTTATTTTTTCTTCAAAAGCAGAGATTATTTCTTGGGTGAATTTTTGTTTGGCATTGGCTATGAACGTGTTAACGACCGGCGCCATTGCTCCTTGGACGGTTACATGGACGGTTATGAATATTCTCGTTTCTCTTGGACTTATCGCCTGCCCTTTTAAGATCCCATGACCAAAAATACTATGCGATTCGCTTGCAAATTGGAAAGGAATCAAATATGACCCCTCACCGTCGTTCATTTCTATGTAAAATTTCAACGTCTTTTTCAGTATTCCCAGATTTATTTTACATTCTAATTCAGTTGCATGATGATTTATTTTATGGTGGCGGATATAACCGGGCACAAGTGGAGCCCAAAGGTCAGAATCCCTAGCAAAGCGCCAGATTGTACCGATGGGATATTTCAAGTCAAACCGTTCATTTACTTTAGGCATATTTCATGTCCTCCCAGCATTTTTCATGGTGACTTTTATATCAAATCTGAATAAGTTTCGATTTTGTAAACTGAAATAATATAACATATTCAAAATATCCGATGAAATGAATGCTAAAGTTAACAAAATGAAACTTTTATAGATGTTTGTCGTAAATAATTCGAGGTGATTTTATGATTGTACTAAACTTACTTTTTGTCTTGTTATTATTAACAACCCTTGCTCGTTATATTGTGTTTGATGCATTTGATCCATTAATGTTTGAGATGATTTTTCTACTCCCCGTTGTATCTGTTGTAATTTTTTTGATTAGTAAGAGACTGGCAGCCAAAGAAAGTTCCTACCAGCCCAAAAATATTGAAGGATGGTCATTTTACAATATCCAAAAGTCATTAATGAATCGAAAGCCACTTTTTAAAGGGGAAGAGCTAAGAGGTTATGTAAAACGTTATTTTCCAAAAAAATGGCAATATTTCATCGGGGATATTCTTGGATTTAACTGGTACTTGTCCTTAGAAATTCAAATTAACAAGGACATTTATGATGTACAATGGTACCGTGAAAAGTGGTTTTCCCAGCAGGATCAGTGGATAATTTATAAAAATGGAGAACGAATTGGTGAAGCGCGTACATTAATGAATTTAAAAAATGCTGCAAAATTAAAAGAAGCCATCCAGTTCAGCTTTTATGATAAATTGTATAAATCATCTGCAATTACAGTGACATCCGGCATTTCACTAACTCAAGGTGAAAAACTAATCGGCACATTAAAACCAAACCATATTATTAGTAATGTACAAGTAATAGATGTCCAAGAAAATCAGCCAGAATATATCGTTGCACTAATTATCCACTCATTTTATTTTAAAAGTAAGTAATGTGAAACTCGAAATCATTCAACAAGCCAAGGCGGGAATTTGTTGTAATATATCAAAAATTTAAGATAGGTACGTACTGGATTAACAAGAAAATAGTCTTTTGGGTATTCGCATTTTTGAGTGGAAACCACCTTCATTTGATGACTTACAAGGGTAGTAGTTTCTATTTGGCTTGTCAAGGAAAGCACTTGACAA
>NZ_JAJCHL010000259.1:0-272 GCF_020554505.1 Caldibacillus sp. 210928-DFI.2.18 | reverse complement strand
TCCCCAGCTCATGCTGGAGGCTAAACTCATTATAAATTTCAATACTCTTAGACTGCACAAACAAGAAAAAGTCATCTACTAATTGCCTTAAATTAAGCAAAGCATCCACCCCATCCACCCTTATATAATTTATAATTCTTTATTACTTTTCATAATAGTTTTACTATATCCTCAAACCTTCTGATACCTCTGTTGATTAGATGAAGTCTTTTCAATAGCCTTTATATTACCTTCCATTTTATTTACGTAGTTTAAAAATAAAGTCCCAAGCA
>NZ_JAJCHL010000258.1:0-275 GCF_020554505.1 Caldibacillus sp. 210928-DFI.2.18 | reverse complement strand
ACCATCTCCCAGTTATTGAGCGACCACGCCTCTTTCTTTAGTTCCGTGCTTAAACTGAATGTATCAGGTAAACGGGAGATAAACGATAATTTTTGTTGTTGAATTTCCGCCAGATTCTCCGTTGTAATTAATGCAGAATCGGCCTGATAAATGAGATTTTTCCAATCTTCATTGGAAAGGATTTTTCTCATCTTTTGAATGAACGCCACGTTCCAAGATTTATCCGAAATATTCCCATTTTCTACTTTTGCAAGGATCGGAATTCGTTCAGGTGT
>NZ_JAJCHL010000257.1:0-278 GCF_020554505.1 Caldibacillus sp. 210928-DFI.2.18 | reverse complement strand
AACCTACGACCGATCGGTTAACAGCCGATTGCTCTACCACTGAGCTACTGCGGAACAATAAAATGTTACCACTAGTTTAGTTTATCTTTTAAGAATTACCTTTTGTAAATAATGAATGTTTTAAGTCAATTTTCAACTTATTTAATAAGTAATGTTCCAAAGATTCTACACGAGTAGAGTTATGGTCTTTCAAAAGGAAATCTTTGTATAAGAATATAAAACATGCCTGGCAACGTCCTACTCTCGCAAAGGCAAGGCCTTCACTACCATCGGCGCTG
>NZ_JAJCHL010000256.1:0-281 GCF_020554505.1 Caldibacillus sp. 210928-DFI.2.18 | reverse complement strand
ATGGCCAAGAAACGAAAAGGAAGTACGAAATCTGTCACAACAAGAACTCCGCTGGGTATTAGAAGGATTATCCATTCAGCAACCAAAAGCTATTCAACCTTCTCAAAAAGGGCAATTTTAATTCTTTTAAAAAGTTGAATTAAAGCTGTATTCACTATGCTTAACATGCTATACTAGAACTATCTTATTTGAACGAATGGTTGTGAATTGTATGGTTAATGTTTCGTCTAATAATCAGAATCAAAACGAGAAATTAATTCGACTTCTTAAAGAACAATTGG
>NZ_JAJCHL010000255.1:0-294 GCF_020554505.1 Caldibacillus sp. 210928-DFI.2.18 | reverse complement strand
CCACTTTTGGTTGAGAAATGCTTGTTTTTGGCGACGAGGCCCGTTCTCGTCGCCAATTTTGACCGAGAAAGTCTAATTTTTGGCGACGAGGCTCGTTCTCGTCGCCGTTTTGGGTAGAAAAAAGCTTAATTTTGGCGACGAGACCCAATCTCGTCACCGTTTTTGGTCTGGGAATGCTCAATTTTGGCGACGAGGCTCGTTCTCGTCACCGTTTTTGGTTGAAAAAGCTTCTATTTTGACGACGAGGCCCGTTCTCGTCGCCACTTTTAGGTGAGAAATGCTTGTTTTTGGCGA
>NZ_JAJCHL010000254.1:0-298 GCF_020554505.1 Caldibacillus sp. 210928-DFI.2.18 | reverse complement strand
TATACCGCTGTTTTCGGGGAGTTTTTGTTCTTTTGACTGTCAAAGTCGGGAAAAAGAAATGAAACGGGTTCAACAAGAGATGCATCATAAAATAGATGAAATAGAAACGAAAGCAGAAGAACGTCATAAAGAAATATTAGATCAGTTGACAGCATTTAAACATGACCAAGATTTTATTTGGGAGAAAACAGTGCGCCATGAAAGAGAGATTCATGCCATCAAAATGAAGTTAAGCTAGTGTGGAAGGTGAGGTACTTCAAGAATTTTGAAATCCTACTTGTTTTAGGAAGAACAGACT
>NZ_JAJCHL010000253.1:0-300 GCF_020554505.1 Caldibacillus sp. 210928-DFI.2.18 | reverse complement strand
CTCGTTCTCGTCGCCATTTTTGGGTGGGAATTACTCAATTTTGACGACGAGACCCGATCTCGTCACCTTTTTGAAGTGAAAAATGCCCGATTTTGGCGACGAGAATCAATCTCGTCACCATTTTGAGGTAAAAAATGCCCGATTTTGGCGACGAGCCTCGATCTCGTCACCTTTTTTGGGCGAAAAACATCCTATTTTGGCGACGAAACCTATTCTCGTCACCATTTTCCAGTGAAAAACGCCCGATTTTGACGACGAGACCCTTTCTCGTCACCGTTTTGAAGTAAAAAATGCCCGATT
>NZ_JAJCHL010000252.1:0-305 GCF_020554505.1 Caldibacillus sp. 210928-DFI.2.18 | reverse complement strand
TGTCTCATAGATCAGCCCTATGGGACAAATTAATCGGAAATTGAAACCAAAATGTCCCATAGGAGTGGCCAAATCTTTTTCTATGGGACAAAAACTTCGGAAAAGCGAACGGAAATGTCTCATAGAATAGCCCTATGGGACAAATTAATCGGAAATTGAAGCCAAAATGTCCCATAGGAGTGGCCAAATCCTTTTCTATGGGACAAAAACTTCGGAAAAGCGAGCAGAAGTGTCTCATAGATCAGCCCTATGGGACAAATTAATCGGAAATTGAAACCAAAATGTCCCATAGGAGTGGCCAAATC
>NZ_JAJCHL010000251.1:0-312 GCF_020554505.1 Caldibacillus sp. 210928-DFI.2.18 | reverse complement strand
TTTTCAGTGCTTTCAGTGCGAGGGTAGAATAGACTTTCCATGCTTCGGCTTCATGCAAGTAATCTAATGCTCTTCCCAATGCATCATCATTCAATTGATCAGGTGAAATCGATGTATCGAAAAGCATCTCAGAATCTAGGGTTTGATAGAATTCATGAACCTTATAAAGGGGTTTGCCACTGCATAAAATGTTTAAGACAAGGGCTTTAATCCTTGTTCCGGGTGAGAGATGACAACGAACAGAATCCCATTTGACTAAATCATTAATGGTCTTTTCGAGTTCTATTTCATCACACAGTTTGGATAAAAGCT
>NZ_JAJCHL010000250.1:0-321 GCF_020554505.1 Caldibacillus sp. 210928-DFI.2.18 | reverse complement strand
TCTCCTATGGGACAGTTTTCATTCTTTTGCCCTGCATTTTGTCTCATAGCGTTGTTCTATGGGACTGTTTTTCGCTTTTTTCTTGCCATTTTGTCCCATAGAATCTAATTTGACTGCTCCTATGGGACAGTTTTCATTCTTTTGCACTGGGTTTTGTCCCATAGCGCAGTTCTATGGGACTGTTTTTCGCTTTTTTCTTGCCATTTTGTCTCATAGAATCTAATTTGACTGTGCCTATGGGACAGTTTTCACTCTCTTGCCCTGCATTTTGTCCCATAGCGCAGTTCTATGGGACTGTTTTTCGCTTTTTTCTTGCCATTT
>NZ_JAJCHL010000025.1:0-43026 GCF_020554505.1 Caldibacillus sp. 210928-DFI.2.18 | reverse complement strand
GGCTATATGGGACAAAATTAGTTGAAAAATAAGCCAAACTGTCCCATAGGCTTGTTCGATTTGCATTCTATGGGACAAAACCTTCAAAAGTTGGAACAGAACTGTCTCATAGAACGGCTGTATGAGACAAAATTAGTTGGAAAATAGTCTAAACTGTCCCATAGGATTGTCCAAATAGCTGTCTATGGGACAAAACCATCAAAAAATGGAACAGAACTGTCTCATAGCCCGGCTGTATGGGACAAAATTAGTTGGAAAATAAGCCAAACTGTCCCATAGGCTTGCCCGATTTGTGTTCCATGGGACAAAATCATCAAAAAATGGAACAAAAATGTCTCATAGCCCGGCTATATGGGACAAATTTGGTTGAAAGGTAAGCCAAACTGTCCCATAGAAACGAACAATCAGCTATCTATAGGACAAAACCCATCTGAAAATTAATGAAAATGTCCCATAGAAAAGCCAATATGAGAGAAAAATTAGGGGAAAGTGTCCCATATCTCTAGCGGATAAAGCAGCAACAAAAAATAAGGTGAACCGTCCTCCCAAAACGAGACCCTAGAAGCACCATCTCACAAGAACAAAACCAGCTTCAAAAAAATATCGCCAAATACGTCGGGCAACAAGGTTGATAAACTTGTTGCCCGATGTTTATGATAGAGGTAAACTATAGCGTGAACGGCAAATTGAATTAATTTGGAAGGTGCATTGCATGGAAGATAAAATGTTTTCAAAAGATCCACGTTTTAAAGTAGCGAAAAGAGAGGCATGGATAGGTGTGGGGCTCGTAGTTATTAATTTTCTTTGGTGGTTTGGTTTCGCTTATGGTCTTTCGAAAGGTTCACCAACCGAATATACATACATACTTGGATTCCCGGCCTGGTTTTTCTACAGTTGCATTGGCGGCTTAATCATAATGTCCATTCTTATTACATTTGTCGTAAAAGTACTTTTTAAAGAAGTCCCCTTTGATGAAGAGGAACAATCAGCTGAGGAAGCAAATAAAGGGGGATTATGATGAGTTTGGGGATTTTATTACCGCTATTATTTTTTCTTCTTATCATATTCTTTGTTGGAATGTGGACGAATAAATATGTCAGTCAATCTGATTCGTTTCTCCACGAATATTTTCTCGGCAGCCGTAATATGGGCGGATTTATTCTAGCCATGACGATGATGGCAACTTACGGAAGTGCCAGCAGCTTTATCGGCGGTCCGGGCGTAGCATATTCCACCGGCCTCGGTTGGGTTCTTTTATCGATGGCCCAACTTCCTGCAGGCTATTTTGTTCTGATGATTCTTGGAAAAAAATTTGCCATCGTTGCCAGGCGATATCATTCAGTAACTTTAATTGATTTTTTAAAAAGTCGTTATCAAAGTGAACTTGTCGGACTATTGGCTGCACTTAGCATTATTATTTTCCTGTTTTCATCTATGGCAGCACAATGGGTCGGTGGTGCAAGATTGATAGAATCACTGCTCGATATACCGTACTGGTTAGCATTATTGATTTTTGCCCTTTCCGTCATGATTTATGTTGTTGTCGGGGGATTCCGTGCGGTTGCCTTAACAGACACGATTTTAGGTGCGGTGATGTTTTTTGGAACATTGATTTTACTGGTGGCGACGATTATTGCAGGTGGTGGGGTAACGAATATTATGGAAAAACTCGTTGTCATTGATCCGGACCTGATTAGTCCGTTTGGCGCGAATGGGGAGTTAAGTCCGTTATATGTGTCTTCTTATTGGATATTGGTTGGTGTCGGGGTCGTTGGCTTGCCGCAAATTGCTGTCCGGGCAATGTCGTATAAAAATGCAAAAGCGATGCATCAAGCCATCATCATCAGTACTGTTTTTGTCGGTATGATTATGCTCGGAATGCATTTAATTGGAGTGTTTGCACGTGCCATTAATCCGAATATTGCTGTAGGTGATACGGTGATGCCTACAATTGCGATGGAAGTTTTACCGCCCGTATTAGCCGGTGTTGTTCTTGCCGCACCAATGGCAGCGATTATCTCAACGGTGAATGCGCTCCTAATTATGGTCAGCTCTGCAGTTGTTAAAGATATATACTTAAGCTACATCAACCGGGATGCGCAAGAACGGACAATTCGGAAAATCAGCTATACCGTAACGGCTGTGCTGGGAGTTATCGTTTTCTTTATGGCATTATCACCACCGGACTTTCTTATTTGGCTGAACTTATTTTCCTTTGGGGGATTGGAGGCAGCGTTTATTTGGCCGGTGATTTTAGGGCTATATTGGAAAAAAGGCAATCGCTACGGTGCCATTTGGTCCATGATTGTCGGCGTTAGTTCTTATATTTTATTTCATACGTATTACCCGAACGCATTCGGTATGCATACAGTTGTCATGCCGGTCGTACTGTCACTAATCACCTTTGTTGTTGCCAGTATTTTTACAGATAAAAAAATTGTGTACAAGCCATTAAAGTAGGTTGATTAGACACAGCAGATAAAAAAGTTCACCAAACGAAAAACCCGAGAATGTTAATGTTTTACATTCACGGGTTTTCCGGTTTTGGCATCGAAGGACAGGACCTTTGAAGGTTCACTATTAGTACTCAAAAAGTTTATTCCTTTAAATCTTCCCCAATAATACGCACTTCTCGTTCCAAAGAAACGCCGAATTTTTCCTTCACGGTTTTTTGAACATGTTCGATTAACGAAATATACTCAGTTGCCGTTGCATTATTAATATTAACAATAAAACCGGCATGTTTTTTCGATACTTCTGCACCGCCAATTCGCGTTCCTTGTAAACCACTGTCTTGGATTAACTTTCCGGCAAAATACCCCGGCGGCCGTTTAAAGACACTGCCACAAGATGGATACTCGAGCGGCTGCTTCGACTCACGCTTAAATGTTAAATCATCCATAACGGCTTTAATTTCTTCATAATTTCCTTCTTTTAATTGAAAAGTCGCCTCTAAAACAAAATCACCATTTTCAGCAATATTACTGTGACGATAGCTGAGATCCAAGTCCTTGGCGTCCCGTTTAACTATCTCACCATGTTTATCCACAACAAGACAACTTTCGAGAACGTCTTTCATTTCCCCGCCATATGCACCGGCATTCATAAACACCGCACCGCCAACCGTTCCGGGGATCCCACAGGCAAATTCCAAACCGGTTAAGTGTGCTTCCAAAGCTTTTCTTGAAGTATCAATGATTGAAGCGCCACTTTGAGCGATGATCTTTGTACCTGTTGCCGTAATTTTATTTAAGTTTGCCAAAGAAAGAACAACACCACGGATCCCACCGTCGCGAACAATTAAATTTGAGCCATTCCCGATCAAAGTTAACGGGATATTTTCACCATGGCATAGCCTAACAACCTTTTGTACTTGTTCATATTGATCCGGGGTTACAAAAAAATCTGCCTTGCCACCTAATTTTGTATACGTATGTTTTCGCAAATATTCGTCACAAGCAATATGTTTTTCATCAAGGATATTTAATAAACGATTGTAAATTCCAGTCTTCATCATCGAGTCATTCCTTTTTTTGGGTAAGTAAAAAAATAAAAATGGAGCGCTAAAAATTATCGTCACTCTTATTTATATTACGTGGAAAAAGATGAATTCGCAATAGGGCATAAATATTAGTAACTGACAAAAGAAAATATATCATTTTCCCGGGTATGTTAAGTAAAAAACCGACTTATCTACAACTGGTATCACTTTCCGGCTGGACCATCCCTTTTAAAAATGAACATAAGATAAAATTTGCTTATTTTATTTCCAATAATATTCGAGGGATTAATTTATGCAACTATAGAGCGTCCTTAATAAATGAAAAAATATTGACTGAGACAATAAAATTGTGTAAAGTAAATATTGTCTAGGACAATAAATTAAAAAGTGAATTAGGAGGAGAACTTATGAAAAAAATAGGAAAATTCATTTTGTGGGTAGTTGGTATATTCATTATACTTGGTGTCATTGGGGCTTTGATGGGTGATGATGGAGACTCTACGAAAGGCAATAATTCAACTACCGCCTCATCAAAAGTAGATTCTGAGGTGAAAAATACTGATCAGAAAGAGGAAAAGAAAGTCCATGCGATTGGTGAAAAAGTTGAAGTTGGTAAACTTGCTTACACCGTTTCAAACGTTGAAACAACGAATGAATTAAAATCTGATAATGAATATCTTGAACCTGCAACAACGGACGGACAGTTTGTTGTCATTGATATTGAAGCATTTAATAACGATAAAGAAACAAGAATGGTCGATAGCAGCATGTTTAAAATCAAAGACAATCAAGGAAGAGAATTCGAGCCGACAACGGATACGGACGTCATGATGGCATTGGGAGATTTTGCCGACTTTTTCTTACAAGATATCAATCCGGGAATCTCAAAAACTGGAAAACTTGTATTTGAACTGCCAAGTGATGCAACCAGTTTCTCTTTAGAAGTTTCCAGTGGCTTTGGTTTTGCTGGCGGTGATTATGAAACGATTCAACTTAAATAAAGATACAATGAGGGGCATAATCGCCCCTAGCCATTTCCTCTTAATTACCCAAAATATTCATCCCCCCACATTGTAAAGCCTATTTAAAGCTTGTATAATAAAGACATATTGACTAGGACAATAGTTTGTGGGGTGAAAGATTGAATGGCCTCGAATATATTCTCAGCTTATATCAAGTCCAACATATTGAATTAGCGGAAAAGTTAGGAATCAAAAAACAAAACATCAATTTATGGATTAAAGGAAAGCAAAACATTCCCAAAAAATATTTACCGGTACTAGAAGGGTTATTCGGCATCAATCGAAGCTATTTTACAAAAGAATTAACGGATATTGATAAACTAGAAATCCAAAAAGAAAAGTTAAAACAAGACTTAAAGCCAATTGTTGAACGACAAAAAGAAGAGTTTCGCGTTGATGAAGAGTCCGATTACTTAGTGAAAGTACCTGTTTATGATAAAGAAGAGCTAAACACGATCGAGCGTGCCATTGAAAAAGCGAAACTAGTAGAACGATTTAAGCAGGTCATTGATATTATTGATGAAAATCCGTATATGGATACGTACGCTTTAATTGTTGAACTACTGGAGAAAGCACAACATGAAGCGATTTTCCATAAAACGATTGAAGCTTTAGCCCATTATTTAGAAGTGTTACCGGAGTGGATTAATAGTGATCCGGAGCAAGAAGAATTTGAACGTGAGATTTTTGAAGTTTTTGATGACTACAATCATTGAATGTTGGAGGGAACGGACAAATATGGCAACAACCGCAAACGTAGGATTTGAAGAGACATTATGGAAAGCAGCAGACAAATTACGTGGCAGCATGGATTCCGCTGAATATAAGCATGTGGTTTTAGGTCTGCTTTTCTTAAAATACATATCCGATAAATTTGAAACAAAGTATCAAGAACTGGTAGATGAAGGAGCGGGCTTTGAAGAGGATCGCGACGAGTATGAAGCAGAAAATATTTTCTGGGTCCCGAAAGAAGCACGTTGGGATTTCATTAAAGACCGTGCGAAAGATGTGAAAATCGGGCAATTCATTGATGATGCGATGATTTTAATTGAAAAAGAAAATCCGACCTTAAAAGGGGTGCTTGATAAACGGTACGCCCGCCCGGAACTTGATAAACGCCGGTTAGGTGAGCTCATTGACCTGATTTCTACGATTAAATTACATGATCAAAATGAACAAGATTTACTCGGTCGAGTATACGAATATTTTTTAGGCAAATTTGCCAGCGCAGAAGGAAAAGGCGGCGGGGAATTCTATACACCGACAAGTGTGGTTAAAACATTGGTTGAAATGATCGAACCGTATGAAGGTCGCATCTATGACCCGGCTTGTGGAAGTGGCGGGATGTTTGTCCAAAGTCAAAAATTTGTGGAAGAACATCGCGGGAAAATCAATAATTTGTCCATATATGGTCAAGAACTGAATTCAACGACTTGGAAACTGTGCCGGATGAATTTAGCCATTCGCGGATTAGAAGCGGATCTTGGAGAAAGCCATGCGGATACATTCCATAATGACTTACACCGGACGTTGAAAGCCGATTACATTTTAGCCAATCCACCGTTTAATGTGAGTGACTGGGGTGGCGATAAATTAACCGATGATGTTCGTTGGGCTTTTGGTATCCCACCGGAAGGCAATGCGAACTTTGCTTGGCTCGAGCATATGATTTATCACTTAGCCCCAAATGGCGTGGCAGGAACGGTCCTTGCCAACGGGTCCTTAAGTTCGAACACTTCTAATGAAGGAGAAATTCGAAAAAATATTATCAATGCAGATTTGGTGGATTGTATTGTCGCCATGCCGGATCGGTTATTTTATTCGACAGGGATTCCGGTTTCTCTCTGGATTCTCAACCGAAATAAAAAAGAACATGGAAAATATCGCAATCGGGCAAAAGAAATCTTGTTCATTGACGCACGAAATCTTGGCGAAATGGTCGACCGCCGCCACCGGGAATTAAGCGACAAAGATATTGCCAAAATTGCGGAGACTTACCATAACTGGCGCAATCGTGACGGAAAATATGAAGATATCCAAGGTTTCTGTAAAGCCGCTAGCATTGATGAAGTCCGCGAAAATGACTATGTCCTCACACCGGGCCGCTATGTCGGCATTGAAGAGGCGGAAGACGATGGCATCCCGTTTGAAGAAAAAATGGAACAATTGACAAGTGAACTAGGTGTACTATTTAAAGAATCCCGCCGATTAGAAGAAGAAATCCGGAAGAACCTAGGGGGGATTGGGTTTGAGTTCTAATAATTGGAATGAATATTTAATTGAAGACATTTCAGAAGTTGTTTTTAGTGGTGGAACGCCTTCTACCCAGAAAGAAGAATATTGGGGTGGAGAATATAATTGGTTATCTTCAGGTGAAACGAGAAATACTTTTATCACAAATACAGAAAAAACTATTACAGAGGCGGGAGTAAAAAATTCTTCTACAAAACTTGCAAAAAAGAATGATATTGTAATTGCATCTGCAGGACAAGGAAATACTCGTGGGCAAGTTTCTTTATGTAAGATTGATACCTTCATTAATCAATCTATAATTGCTATAAGAACTAATAATAAGTTAGTTAATCCGGTATATGTATTTTACAACTTAAAGAGTAGATATAAAGAATTACGGCAAATATCAGATGGTCACAGTATTAGAGGTAGTCTAACAACTAAGATAATAAATAAAATGAAAATTAACCTACCTCCTATAAAAGACCAAAATAATATAGCAAACATTCTTTCCTCCTTCGATGAAAAAATCGAAATTAATAACCAAATCAGCAAAAAACTTGAGGAAATGGCTCAAGCAATTTTTAAACAATGGTTTGTCGATTTTGAATTTCCAAATGAAAATGGTGAACCGTATAAATCCAGTGGCGGGGAAATGGTTGAAAGTGAACTGGGGATGATACCTAAGGGGTGGAAAGTTACGACCTTAGATAATATTGTAAATATTTCAACTAAGAGTATTAATCCTCAAAATTATGCTGAAAGAGTATTTGAGCACTATAGTATACCAGCATTAGATAATAATAAAACACCTGAAATACAAATGGGTAAGGAAATAAAAAGCAACAAATATCTAATTGATGATAATGTCATTTTAATTTCAAAACTTAATCCTAATACCAAGAGGATTTGGAAACCTATACCCCAATATAAATTTGCAATATGTTCAACAGAATTTATAGTTTATGTCCCAAAAGAAAACAATATTTTTTACTATGTATATGAATTTATCAATTCTGATTACTTTAGCGAAATGTTAGTATCTCATGCTACCGGTTCAACTGGAAGTAGACAGAGAGTAAAACCGAAAGATACTTTAAATTTTAAAATATATTTACCACCTGTTGAATTAATGGTTAAATTTTCAAAAGCTGTAAAACCAATGCATGATAGTATCTCATTAAAAAATTTAGAAATTCAAAAACTGGTATTGACTAGAGACACCCTCCTCCCAAAACTCATGTCCGGTGAGATTCGTGTGCCTGTTGAGGAGGAAAAATAATGGAAAGGGGGATTCCCCGTTGACACATTTTGAAAATTTTACCGAAGATTCGCTAGAGAAAGCAGTTATCGAAACTTTACAGGAAATGGACTATGAATATGCCTTTGGTCCGGATCTTAGTGTGGATGGGCCAAGACCTGAGCGGAACGATTTTCGGGAAGTAGTCCTTGATGGGAGACTTCGAGATGCCCTTTTTAAATTAAATCGTGATTTGCCAGCTGATGCGATTGAAGATGTATATCGGCGGGTCATTACTTTTAATAGCCCTTCTCTTATCGAAAACAACCGGCATTTCCATAAACTTTTAACAGAAGGCGTAGATGTGTCTTTTCATAAGAATGGTGGGATCAAAACCGAAAAAGCGATCATTATTGACTTTGAACATCCGGAACGTAATGACTTTCTCGTAGTTAATCAATTTACCATTATCGAAAATGAAAATCGCCGGCCGGATGTCCTCATCTTTGTTAACGGTTTGCCGCTTGTCGTTATTGAACTGAAATCAACCACTGATGAAAATGTTGGGATTGAACAAGCCTACAATCAAATCCAAACGTACAAGCAAGATATCCCGTCGCTTTTCTATTATAATGCGTTTTGTATTTTATCTGATGGGATTAATGCGAAAACTGGAACGATTACATCGAACGAAGAACGGTTTATGAATTGGCGGAGTGTTGACGGGGTTAATGTGGCATCTCTAGATGTTCCGCAATATGAGGTTATGATTCACGGAATGTTAGAAAAAAGCCGATTCCTTGATATTATCCAAAACTTTATCCTTTTCCAAGAATCAAAAGAAACCGAGTACGATGCAGCTGGAAATAAAATAGGTGACAAGAAAACGATTATTAAAATCATGGCTGCCTACCATCAATATTTTGCCGTCAAAAAAGCGGTTGAAAATACAAAAATTGCGACATCCACAAAAGGTGACCGGAAAATCGGGGTCGTTTGGCATACACAAGGATCTGGAAAAAGTTTTACGATGGTTTTTTATACAGCATATCTTGTTAAAGAATTAAATAATCCGACCATCGTTGTAATTACAGACCGTAATGACCTGGATGATCAACTCTATTCAACATTTGCCAAATCCGTAGATATATTAAGGCAAACACCGAAACAAGCGGATGTTCGTAGATTCACAGAAGAACAAAAGAAACAACAAGCGAAAAGTAATGCAAAAGAACTCAATGGCTTATACGATCTATTAAATGAACGGGAATCAGGCGGGATTATTTTTACCACGATTCAAAAATTCCAACCTGAAGAAGGGGAAATGCCGGTTTTAACTGATCGGCGGAATGTGATTATTATTGCCGATGAAGCCCACCGTAGCCAGTACGGATTTGAAGCAAAAACTAACAGCAAAACCGGTGATTTGAAATACGGGTATGCCAAATATTTACGGGATGCATTCCCCAATGCTTCGTTTATTGGTTTTACCGGAACACCGATTGAATTTGATGATAAATCAACACCGGCTGTTTTCGGGGACTATATTGATATTTATGATATGACAAGAGCGGTGGAAGATGAAGCAACGGTAAAAATTTATTATGAAAATCGCGTCATTAAAGTTGAAACTGATGATGAAGAATTGAAAAAAATTGACGATGAATTTGAAGAAATCACGGAAGGGCAAGAAGAAACTGTTCGGGAAAAATATAAAACGAAATGGTCCCGGCTTGAAACCGTCGTTGGTTCGCCTAATCGCATCAAGCAGCTTGCAAAGGATATCGTTGAACATTTTGAAGAAAAACAGAAGACGATTGACGGAAAAGCGATGATTGTCTGTATGAGTCGTCGGATTTGCGTTGATCTCTATGATGAAATTATTAAACTCCGGCCTAGTTGGCATAATGATGATGTGAATAAAGGGGTTATTAAAGTCGTTATGACCGGTAGTGCCGCCGATGAAGAACGTTTGCAAGAACATATTGGTGGAAAGCAACGCCGTGATACATTGGCAAAACGGATGAAAGACCCGAATGATGAATTGAAACTTGTTATTGTTCGGGATATGTGGCTAACCGGATTTGACGTGCCATCTATGCACACGATGTATATTGATAAACCGATGAAAGGTCACACATTAATGCAAGCCATTGCCCGCGTGAATCGGGTATTTAAAGACAAACCGGGTGGCGTTGTGGTTGACTATATTGGAATTTTAGAAAGTCTGAAAAAAGCATTGAAACAGTATACCGACAGTGATAAAGAAAATACCGGGATCGATACGAGTGCAGCGGTTCAGGTCATGCAAGAAAAACTGGAAATATTACGTGCAATGTTTCATGGCTTTGATTACTCTGATTTTATGGGGAACTCCCAAAAAGATCGAATGCGGGCAATTACGGGTGGGATGAACTTTGTCCTTGGATTACCCGAAAAGGAACAGAAAGAATTTAAACAATTTGCTTTAGAAGCAGCGAAAGCCCATGCCCTCTGTGCCGCAACCGAAGAAGGAAAAGCAGCGGCCCTTGAAGTCAGTTATTTTAAAGCAGTAAAAGCAAGTTTAGCCAAACTGGGTGAGAGAAAAGTCCAGAAAAATTCCAAAAAAGAAATCGAAACAAGAGTGAATCAAATGCTGCAACGGTCAATTTTATCAGAAGATGTTATTGATGTATTCGATGCGTTAGGACTAGAACGACCGGAAAATGTTTCCTTATTATCTGAAGAATTTTTACAAGAAGTTCGCGGGCTAAAATATAAAAACTTAGCCGTTGAAATGTTGAAAAAGCTTCTTGAAGGTAATTTAAAAGTGATGGAAAAACGGAATCTTGTTAAGTCCGAAAAGTTTTCCGAGAAATTGAAAAAGGCGATTAATAAGTATCGCAATCAAGCCATCACCAATGCTGAAGTCATTGAAGAATTAATTAAAATGGCAAAAGAATTTAAGAAGGCTCGGGAAGAAGAAAAAGATTTAGGCTTAAATGAAGACGAAATTGCTTTCTATGATGCCTTAACAGCAGACAATATTGTCAAACAATTTATGGATGATGAAACATTAAAGAAAATAGCTCAAGAACTGACGAATGCCATTAAACAAAACATCACGATTGACTGGAGCGTCCGAAAAAGCGCACAAGCCGGGATGAGAAGAATTATTAAAAGATTATTGAAAAAGTACGACTACCCGCCAAAACAAGCAAAAACGGCCCTCGAAATCGTCATGAAGCAAGCCGAATTAATGGCCGGACATACCGATCCAAGGGAAATTGATTTGGAATTGGGGAATGTGGCCGAAACATCACCAGATTATAAATAGTAAATAGAAAAAGAATCCATTCGAATGTTAGCAGAAGAAAATTTTTTCCGGAAATTCTTCTGCTTTTTTTTTATGCATGGTAAAAGCAGTAGGGGTTGGTGGGAAAACGTTGATAAAAGGTGCCGATGCAGGAATCCCAGCCCTTGCCAAAACACCGGGAGTGCTCAAGAAAATTCGAAATGTCCTAGACCCAAAGAAATTTCAGCAAGCCTTTCGCTCCGTATATGATCAGGTAGTAAATGCGCCAATTGCCCTGACCAAGGCTTGGTTTGATACAATAAAGAAGGAGATTGGAGAAATCCGACTTCCGTAATTAATGCAGGAAGTTTATGCATGAACCGGTGTAGCTGTCTACAAGCCAGGGGAAGTTATGGACAGGGAATGGCAAAAAACTAACGAGAATGACAAGATTTACGGCGATAATGTATGGCGAAATTAAAAAAATTCATACTTTACAACATCAGTATAAAATTTAGGGCTGTAATTTCCTTTGAGACGGTCGTATCATGCACAATACTATTTGTTTTAAAAATGTTCATTTAGAAAAGTTGGATAATTTTCACTGCCTCTTTAAGCAAATTAAAATCATTCCTATTAAATCGTTTTTTCTTAGAAATTGTAAGTCATTTTGAACATACAATTTTTTGAAAGGACGATTTTTTTACGTTTAAACAATGAAGTTAAGGACCACTAGTGCCAATTGTATATACATAAAAACCTTTCGACTTCCAGCTACATACATCTATAATCAACTGATTTAAGTATGTACTTACAAATTTAGAATATAAACAAAAGAAAATAAAAATTGTTCGTATAAAAAACGATTAGATTTTTAATGTGAATAAAAGCAAGTTTATTTTTGTTAAAAATCATTATTTGTGTTGAAATATCTAATAGATTCCTATAATAAGCGAAACCAACATGTAAGTATTAATTCATTATAAATAACGATACTCTATTGACTTATACGTACATCTATACTACAATAAAACCAGTTAGTTGTAAGCGTTTAAAAATATAGGAGGTGCGCTTATGCCCAAATATACCATTGGTGTTGATTTTGGTTCATTATCAGCCAGGGCCGTATTAGTAGATGTATCAAATGGCAATGTCATATCTTCTGCTGTGAAGGATTATCCGGATGGCGTGATTGATGACTTTTTACCAAATACGAATATTGAATTAGGAATTGACTGGGCCCTGCAAAATGCAAATGATTATATCGAATGTTTTATTGATACTGTAAAAAGAACCGTTGCGGACAGTGGTGTAGATGTAAATGACATCATTGGTGTTTCAATCGATTTTACTTCTTGCACCGTACTTCCGGTAAAAAATGACGGAACACCGTTAATGAACTTGCCCGAGTTCAAAAATAACCCGCATGCCTGGGTAAAATTATGGAAACATCATGCTGCACAATCTCATGCGGACAAGTTAAATGAAATTGCCCGCCGTCGTAATGAACCATGGTTGAAATACTATGGCGGTAAAATTTCTTCCGAATGGGTATTTCCGAAATTGATGCAAATTGTAGACGAAGCACCGGAAATTTATGATGCAATGGATACATTTATGGAAGCAACAGACTGGGTCACTTGGCAATTAACCGGTAACAAAGTGAAAAATTCCACAACTGCAGGATATAAAGCGATGTGGGATGCTGAAACGGGATTCCCAAGTAAAGACTTCTTTAAAGAACTTCATCCAAAAATGGAAAATGTTATTGAGGAAAAAATTGGCACAGAGTTCCATCCAACCGGATCAAAAGCGGGTGAACTTACCGCGGAAATGGCGGCAAAAGTCGGATTAAATCCGGGAATTGCGGTTGCGGTCGGAAATGTGGATGCACATGTTTCTGCTGCGCCAACAGGTGTAATTAAGCCGGGTACAATGCTTAATATTATGGGAACATCCACATGCGATATTATTTTAGGAGATAAAAAGATTCCTGTGAGAGGAATGTGCGGGGTTGTCAAAGATGGGGCCATTCCGGGATACTATGCTTATGAATCGGGCCAAAATGCAGTAGGTGATATTTTTGCATGGTTTGTTGACAATGCTGTTCCGGGCGCCTATTTTGACGAAGCGAAAGAAAGAGGCCTTAACATTCACCAATTATTAGAGGAAAAGGCGAGCCAATTAAACATCGGGGAAAGTGGTCTTCTCGCTCTTGATTGGTGGAATGGAAACCGTTCAATCCTTGTTGACACGAACTTGACCGGACTTCTTTTGGGAATGACTTTGGAAACAACACCGGAAGAAATTTATCGTGCATTAATTGAAGCGACCGCATTTGGGAAACGCAGAATCATAGAAGAATTTGAATCCAGTGGCATTGAAATTAATGGGCTCACTGTCTGCGGCGGCTTGCCACACAAAAACCAATTACTTAACCAAATTTACGCCGATATTACCGGAAAAGAAATTACAATCTCTGAGCACCTGCAAACGCCTGCCATCGGTGCAGCCATGTTTGCCGCGGTTGCAGCAGGTTCCGAAAACGGCGGCTATGATTCAATTGAAGAAGCTTCCAAAAAAATGGCAAAATTAAGAAAAGAAAAAGTGAAACCAATTCCGGAAAATGTAGAGAAATATACTGCAATTTATGAAGAATACAAGATTTTACATGATTATTTCGGCACCGGTGTAAATGATGTCATGAAACGTTTGAAAGCAATCAAAAATAATGCCTCAAAGGAATGATTTAGCAATGCTGGAAAAATTAAAGCAAGAAGTCTATGAAGCGAATATGTTATTGCCCAAATACAACTTGGTCACATTTACATGGGGCAATGTCAGCGGAATTGACAGGGATACTAATCTTATCGTCATTAAACCAAGCGGTATCCCGTATGAAGAATTGAAGCCGGAACAAATGGTTGTTGTGGATTTGAACGGAAATGTGGTCGAAGGGGACCTGAACCCGTCCAGCGATACAGCGACCCACATTATCCTATATAAGGAGTTTCCTAATATTAAAGGAATTGTCCATACGCATTCCCCGTGGGCCGTTACATTTGCTCAAGCGGGATTAGATGTTCCGGCAGCCGGGACAACCCATGCGGATACGTTCTATGGCCCTGTTCCGGTCACCCGTGCTATGAAAGAAGAGGAAGTCATCCGAGATTATGAAAAACAAACCGGGGACGTCATTGTTGAAACTTTCAAGGAGCGCCAAATTGATCCCGATCAAGTTCCGGCCGTTTTAGTCAATGACCATGGACCTTTTACGTGGGGGAAATCAGCAATAGACGCGGTTCATCATTCAGTTGTCTTGGAAGAAGTGGCGAAAATGACGTATCACACGCTACAGCTGAATCCGTATCAAATTGATATGGACCAATATCTTTTAGACAAACATTATTTACGTAAACATGGCAAAAACGCCTACTATGGTCAAAAGAAATAAGAGTGTTTATCCCGCACAAACGGTCACTAAATCTTCCTCCTAAGGCTCAAGGGAAATCATTGATGTTGAAGGAGGAAGAAAAGTACCCGATTGGTTCAACTATCATCCGTGGGAGACACCCATTGTTGGAAGTTTCACTTTATTCCACCTTAACGCCGAGTCAAGACCCCTACCTCAAAATTTTCGAGTTTACAAAGAAGGTAGCTGGGGACGGGCTGCCAGCATGCGTCTGATTAGTTCAACTAACCATCAGTGGGAAACCCCTATGGCTGGAAGTTTCACTTAATTTTTCTATAAAAATTTACACAAATATGAGAGCCTACAGGAGTGATACACGTGTTAAAAATTAGAGATTACGAGTTTTGGTTTGTTGTTGGAAGTCAGCACTTATATGGTGAAGAGGCGCTTCAAGCCGTACAAAAAGATACAGAAGAAATTATTAACGAATTAAATAAAAGCGGGAACCTGCCATACCCGGTTGTTTTTAAAACCGTCGCCACAACAGCTGACAGTATTACCCAAGTCATGAAAGAAGTCAACTACAACGATCATGTAGCCGGTGTCATTACATGGATGCATACATTCTCACCGGCGAAAAACTGGATTCGCGGCACAAAATTATTGCAAAAACCGTTACTTCATTTAGCAACACAATTTTTAAATAATATTCCATGGCAAACGATCGATATGGATTATATGAACTTGCATCAAAGCGCCCACGGTGACAGAGAATACGGCTATATGAATGCACGTTTAAATAAAAATAATAAAATTGTCGTCGGTCACTGGAAAGACCACGATGTACAAGACCAAATCCGTAAATGGATGGATGTGGCTGTAGCTTATAATGAAAGTTTCCATATTAAAGTAGCCCGGTTCGGTGATAACATGCGGAATGTAGCTGTTACGGACGGGGATAAAATTGAAGCGCAAATTCAATTTGGCTGGACGGTTGACTACTATGGGATTGGCGACTTAGTTGCCGAAATGGAAAAAGTATCGCCGGAAGAAATCGAAAAAACATACCGAGAATGTCAAGAAGCATATGACTTTGTCGTTGGCAATAATGATCCGGAATTTTTCGAGGAACATGTGAAGGAACAAATTAAAATCGAAATAGCGTTAAGAAGATTTTTAGAACGCGGAGGTTATACGGCATTTTCAACTAACTTTGAAGATTTATGGGGAATGAAACAATTACCCGGTATGGCTGTCCAACGTTTGAACGCGGAAGGTTATGGCTTTGCCGGTGAAGGAGACTGGAAAACTGCTGCTCTCGATCGCTTGCTAAAAATCATGGCACATAACGAAAAAACAGGATTCATGGAAGATTATACGTATAATTTAATAAAAGGTCGGGAAACTATTTTAGGAGCACATATGTTAGAAGTTGACCCAACACTTGCAGGTTCAAAAATCCGTGTGGAAGTTCATCCATTAGGAATTGGCGGTAAAGAAGATCCGGCCCGTCTTGTGTTTGACGGTTTGGATGGAGAAGCAGTCAATCTAACCATTTCTGATTTTGGGGATCATTTTAAATTAGTCATGTATGAAGTGGAAGGGAAAAAACCGGAAGAACCGGCTCCACATTTACCGGTGGCAAGACAAATGTGGACACCAAAATGTGGATTTGAAAAAGGCGTTCAGGAATGGATTAAAAATGGCGGCGGTCACCATACGGTCCTTTCATTCAATGTGACTGCAGAACAAATTGAAGATTTTGCGAAAATGGTAGGGTTGGAAGTAGTTAATATTAAATAAACTGTAAAAAATTTAATAATAGTAAATAGATTAAAAATGGTATAATGATGATGTACCCAAAACTCCTCCTCAAAAGTATCTACAGATTATCGAAAAGAGTTTAGGACACCCGAGTAGGAATCCTCCTCTATTCATTGAGGAGATGAAAGCTCGGTCAGATATGATGGGCAAAGGCAAATTCCGAAGAAAGTATCTCAAAGAGTTAAACACTCAATCAGTAGTGGTATTGGGCACACCTGTGAAGTACCTACAACTTTCTAGGGATTCCGAAACTCGCTATGTTTAATGGCGGGTAGTTCATGGAGGATGTTTTGGGTAAAAAATATTGAATAGTTGTGAAGGGGTGAACAAAAATGACGATTGATTACTCGTCCAAAGAATATATAGCAAAAGTAGATGCATATTGGCGTGCCGCAAATTATATTTCAGTTGGTCAACTTTATTTGAAAGATAACCCGCTGTTAAAAGAACCGTTAAAGGCTTCTGATATTAAAGCAAAACCAATCGGTCACTGGGGCACCATTTCCGGACAAAACTTTATTTATGCCCATTTAAATCGAGTTATTAATAAATATGACTTAAACATGTTTTATATAGAAGGACCCGGACATGGCGGACAAGTCATGGTTTCCAATTCCTATCTTGATGGCAGTTACACGGAAATTTATCCGGAAATGACGCAAGATGTGGAAGGAATGAAAAAACTGTTCAAACAATTTTCATTCCCGGGCGGAGTGGCTTCCCATGCAGCACCGGAAACACCGGGATCGATTCATGAAGGCGGCGAATTAGGGTATTCTCTTTCCCACGGTGCCGGGGCTGTTCTTGATAACCCGGATTTAATTGCGGCTGTTGTTGTCGGTGATGGGGAAGCAGAAACCGGACCACTTGCAGCATCTTGGTTCTCCAACCGTTTTATCAACCCGATTCGTGACGGTGCGGTTTTACCAATCTTAAACTTGAACGGATTTAAAATTAGTAATCCGACCATTCTTTCTCGTATCGACAATGAGGAATTAGCGAAATATTTTGAAGGGATGGGTTGGGAACCTTATTTCGTTGAAGGTGAAGACCCTGCAGAAATGCATGTGAAAATGGCAGCAACACTTGATAAAGTTGTCGAAAAAATTAAAGCCATCCAAACAAATGCACGTGAAAATAGGGACCAAACACGTCCGATATGGCCAATGATTGTCTTTCGTGCACCAAAAGGTTGGACAGGCCCGAAAGAATGGGGTGGCGTGCCGATAGAAAATTCTTTCCGTGCTCACCAAGTGCCAATTCCAGTCGACCAAGACCATATGGAACATGCGGATGAGTTGGTAGAGTGGATGAAGAGTTATCGGCCGGAAGAATTATTTGATGAAAATGGGCGGTTAAAACCGGAAATCGCAGGAACAACACCAAAAGGCGATAAACGAATGGCCATGAACCCTGTCACAAATCCGGGTAAATTAATTAGAGATCTGCGTTTGCCGGATATTCGGGACTATGCAGTGGACAACTCTGTTCCGGGACAAGTAGAAAAACAAGATATGATTGTGTTAGGAGAATATTTGAAAGATGTCGTGAAATTAAACCGCGACAATCATAATTTCCGTATTTTTGGTCCGGATGAAACTGCATCAAATCGGTTGGCTCCTGTTTTTGAAGAAACGAAACGTCAATGGTTGGGGGAAATTGAAGAACCTCAAGATGAATACTTAAAATCTCATGGCCGGGTTATTGACTCACAGCTTTCCGAACACCAAGCGGAAGGGATGTTGGAAGGGTACGTATTAACTGGCCGTCACGGAATTTTTGTCAGCTATGAAGCATTTTTACGAGTGGTTGATTCCATGTTAACACAACATTTCAAATGGTTGCGGAAAGCCTCGGAACAACCATGGCGGACAGCTATTCCTTCCTTGAATGTCGTTGCAACTTCAACGGTATTCCAACAAGACCATAATGGCTACACCCACCAAGACCCGGGGATGCTTGGCCATTTAGCCGATAAAAAACCGGAATTTATCCGTGAATATTTACCTGCAGATGCCAATACATTACTTGCCGTCTTTCATAAAATTTTGAATGACCGGCAAAAAATTAACCTAGTGGTGTCATCCAAACATCCGCGGGCACAATGGTTCACGATGGATGAAGCAAAAGAATTGGTCGATAATGGATTGAAAATGATTGATTGGGCTAGTACGGATTTTGGTGATGAACCGGATGTAGTGATTGCTTCCAGTGGTACAGAACCGACCATAGAAAGTCTTGCTGCTATTTCTATTTTGCATAAAAAAATGCCGGAGTTAAAAATTCGTTACATCAATGTTGTGGATATTTTAAAATTAAGAAGTCAAACGTTGGATCCACGTGGCTTGTCGGATGAAGAGTTTGATATGTATTTCACAAAAAATAAACCGATTATTTTTGTCTTCCATGGGTATGAAGGTTTAGTAAAAGACTTATTCTTTGATCGTCATAACCACAATCTGCACGTGCATGGTTATCGTGAAAACGGCGATATTACCACACCGTTTGACATGCGTGTATTAAACCAAATGGACCGCTTTGATCTTGTGAAATCGGTCGTGAAAAACTTGCCAAATGCGGAAAAATATGCACATATCGTCCAAGAAATGAACGGCATGATTGCCAAACATAACCAATACATCCGCGACGAAGGAAGAGATTTACCTGAAGTAGAAAACTGGAAATGGGAAGGGTTAAAATAATCATTTTCAGTAATTTTTCGTCTGTACCCTAGGTGCCTGGATCATTTCAGGTACCTTTTTTTACCGATAATAAATAGCGGCAAAAGCCACAAATGCCGGGGAATTGATGTTAAATAGGAGTTAAAATTAATCGTTCTAAGTAATGTTTCGTTGTACATCGAGGTGCCTGATCATTTCAGGTGCCTTTTTTTACCGATAATAAATAGCGGCAAAAGGTCACGAATACCGGAAAATTGATGTTAGATAGGATTTAAAATTAATCGTTCTAAGTAATGTTTCGTTGTACATCCAGGTGCCTGAATCATTTCAGGTACCCTTTCTTTTTACTGATAATAAATACCGGTAAAAGTCACAAATACCGGGGAATGGTGTTAAATAAGAGTTAAAATAATCGTTTTCAGTAATTTTTCGATTTACATAAAGGCCCCTGAATCATTTTAGGTACCTTTTCTTTTATTAATAATAAATAACGACAAAAGTCACAAATGCCGGGGAATTTATGCTAAAATAATAAGGTGTATGAATGAATGAATGAATGTAATAATCAGAATATTAACAAGAATTTTGTAGATAAATAAAAATTTTTAGATAGGAAGAGTGATAAGTGGAAGAGGTATTTCGTTTTTTTCAGAAGACAGGTGTTAGGAGAGTTCTGATTTTTGCCATTCTGATTTTTGTTTTTTATATGCTTCGGAGTATTATCAATATTATTTTGTTAACGTTTATTTTTTCCTTCCTAATAAACGGTTTGGAGCGTTTCATCTCCAAGCGAATTCCATTGAATCGAAAAATTACGGTCTTGTTGCTCTATTCGCTTGTGGTTTCAGGTTTGACATATGGAGCGGTAAAATATTTACCAATTTTAGTTAGTGAAATATCACAATTGATCAATCAACTTACGGAATTTTATTCGAAACCAATAGAGACGGATAACCAAGTATTTAACTATGTGATCGCACTCATTCAAAAGTACGAAATCACGGACTATATCGGTGTAGGTGTTTCTTTCTTAGTAAAATCTTTGAATGATATTGGGACAATCGGCCTGCAAGTTCTGTTGGCATTAATTTTGAGCTTATTTTTCCTGTTGGAGAAAGAAAGAATCATTTCTTTTACCAGTCGTTTTAAAGAAAGTAAGATCAGCTCTTTTTATAACGAATTGGAATACTTCGGTGTGAGATTTATCGGGACATTTGGAAAAGTAATCGAAGCCCAATTTATGATCGCAACTGTTAACACAGTGATCACCACGTTCTGTCTGTGGCTATTCGATTTCCCACAATTATTTGCGCTCGCCATTATGGTATTTATTCTGGGACTGATTCCGGTAGCCGGTGTCATTATTTCATTAATTCCGCTAGCAATAATTGCCTACAGTATCGGCGGAGTAATGACAGTCATTTATGTGCTCATCATGGTCGCCGTCGTCCATGCCATTGAAGCTTATATTTTAAACCCAAAACTCATGTCATCAAAAACCAATCTACCGGTTTTTTACACTTTTATCATCTTGATTTTTGGGGAGCATTTCTTTGGTGTTTGGGGTCTGATTCTAGGCATACCAATCTTTGTATTTCTATTGGATGTATTGGGCGTTCGGACGGTGGATGTTGAGGAAAAAAGAAAATAAAAGAAAAACAACACAGTTGCAAAAATGGTAACTGTGTTGTTTTAGGTAAGGATAATATTTACACAAATACTTTTGCCACATTCCATCTTGACCCTGATGGATTTGGACAATTGTTGTCTATTAATCTGGCACGGTACTTCACAAGACAACCGCAATGCATACATGTTGTTCCATCCATTAGAGATGGACATGTTTTGCATTTTTCCAACCGTTCAATATATACATCTTTCGGAACCATTCGTTTTTTGTCAATATTTGCTTGATTTAACATTTCGTCGATCATCTCTTCAGTTACATTCAATTGATCCATGCAGCTTTTACATTGGCCACTCATTACTTTTCACCTTCATCTACACTAATAACAGCGACTGACATTGGCGGAAGTTTGACGGACAATTTTCCATTTTTTATTGTATAATTGTCAAATATAGCCGGTTTAACATAATCTGGGTGTTCAAATGTATTATGAGCATTCTTTTCATCGGCTGTTAGGATTGTACCGTTAATTGTTGCACGGTCGAGATTCATCCCTCTTAATTCAATAGAAAATTCCGTACCTTCAAGATGGTCGAGACATGCTAGATTAATATGAACCTTGTTATGACCATCTTTAGAAGCAGAGATACTTATTTTCGGCAAATGTTCATTTTTGGATTGATATTCTTCAAAATTGTTATCTACAGCTAAAGCCACTGCATCTTGGTTGACCTTAAACATATCAAAGACATGGTAAGTCGGAGTTAATAGCATCTTTTCTCCTTCCGTCAAAATCATTGCTTGAAGTACATTGATCGTCTGTGCAATATTTGCCATATGGACGCGGTCGGCATGATTATGGAAAATATTAAAATGTATAGCAGCAACTAGAGCGTCACGAATGGTGTTTTGCTGATATAAGAAGCCCGGATTCGTTCCGGGTTCTGGATCAAACCAAGTTCCCCATTCATCAATGATTAAACCAATTCTCTTTTCCGGATCATATTTGTCCATAATTGTTCCGTGTTTTTTAATTAATTCATCCATATATAGAGCTTTTTTCATAGTGATCGTCCACTCATCATCTGTAAATTCTGTAGAAGATCCTTTTCCAAGCCAAAAATCACCCGGTATTGTATAGTAGTGGAGACTTAATCCGTCCATTAACCAATGGGCATTTTTCATAACAACTTCTGTCCAGTTGTAATCATCTACATTTGCACCACCGGCAATTTTATAAATCCGATTATCACCGTAATTTCGGACAAATGTTTGATATCGTCGGTATAGATCGGCATAATATTCGGGACGCATATTTCCTCCACAGCCCCAACTTTCATTACCAACACCAAAATATTTCAACTTCCAAGGTTGTTCTCTACCATTTTCTTTACGCCAATTTGCCATTGGTGATTCGCCATCAAATGTCATGTATTCAACCCATTCCGACATTTCCTGAACGGTACCGCTTCCAACATTTCCACAAATATATGGTTCACAACCAAGCATTTCACAAAGCATCATGAATTCATGTGTACCAAAATGATTATTCTCGACTACACCACCCCAATGTGTGTTAATCATTCTTTTCCGATTTTCACGTGGACCAACACCATCTTTCCAGTGATACTCATCAGCAAAACAACCACCAGGCCAACGTAATACAGGTACCTTAATCTGCTTTAATGCTTTAAGTACATCATTGCGGATCCCATTGGTATTCGGAATAGGGGAATCTTCACCTACCCAGATTCCTTCATAAATTCCTCTTCCAAGATGTTCAGCAAAATGTCCGTATATGTGCCTAGTGATTTTGGATTTCTCTACGTCTGTGTTAATAATAATTTGATTGGTCATAGAAAAGCCTCCTTATTTACTGAATCCGGTTTCTTTTTGTGTAAAAATTTATTTAAGTGGATAAAATAGAATTCTATAAATCCTTAAATAAAAACACAAGGATTAGAAAAAAAATACATTAATAATATATTTAGATCATATTATACTTGTTCGTATATGTCAATAAGATCAAAACAGATAATACTATTACTAGAAAACCTAATAAAATAAATATTTCCTGGTGTTAATTAAAAGTATTATTTGATTGTACGTACAAATTATATTAAAATATTTATTGAAGAAGAAAAACAATTGGTCCGTTTTTCTGCAAGTGTATTTATAAAAAGCATTAATTTCATATGAGAAATAGTTTTTTGTTTAAATAATATATCCAAGTTGTCAATTCCGTGTATAATATTATCACTGTTTAGGATGTGGTGATATAGACGGCTGATCAAGGTGGTATACATATAAGAATTATATGCTATACTACATATGCATATAAGATTTTATAGATAAGGGGGGAGCTAGTTGAGTGAAACAAAATACAATATGGTAAAAAATTGGATTAAATCTAAGGTCTTTGATGGGACTTTTCAACCTAATCAAAAGATAAGTTCAGAAAGCGAATTGATGAAGCAGTTTAATGTTAGTAGGCACACTGTAAGATTGGCATTAGCTGATTTAGTGAATGAAGGTTTATTATATAAGGAACAAGGATCGGGTACATATGTCTCAGAACGTTCATTAAAAAAGAACCAAACTAATAGTGTAAGTAGTAAAAAAGTTGCGATTATTACTACATATATATCTGATTATATTTTTCCTTCTATAATACGCGGAGCAGAAAGTGTATTGAGTCAAGAAGGGTATCAAGTAACTTTATTTAGTACAAATAATAATCATGAAAGCGAAAAACGCATTTTAGAAACAGTAATTTCGCAAAATTTTGATGGTGTAATCGTAGAACCTACAAAAAGTGCAATTTCTAACCCTAATATAAACTACTATTTAAATTTAGAGGCTCTTAAGATCCCTTATATTATGATTAATGCTTTTTACGACGAATTGGAACCCATTAGTGTTACTTTAAATGATATGGAAGGTGGATATTTACAAACTGAGCATTTAATAAGGTTAGGTCATAGGAATATATTAGGATTTTTCAAAAATGATGATATGCAAGGTTTAAAACGTATGAAAGGGTATTTGAAAGCATATCGTGATTACGGCATTCCAATTATCCCTCAAAATATTATTACGTATAATACTAAATCCAAAGATAGTGCATTGCCACTAGAGCGGCTGGAAGACAGACTTTCAAACTCACCCGAAAAAATTACAGGGATTGTAAGTTATAACGACGAACTTGCAATGAGAATTTTGGAAGTGCTTCGACAAAAAAATCTTCAAATACCTGAAGATATCTCAATAGTTGGATTTGATGACTCCTTTTTATCTGAAGTATCAGAAGTGAAATTAACTACAATTAAGCATCCTAAAAGTGAACTGGGAGAAATGGCAGCAAAATTAATAATTTCATTAATTGAAATTAATAATGGACCGAAATCAACTGATTCAACTGCGGAATCATATGTGTTTGAACCAAGTTTAGTAATTAGAAACTCAACTAAAAAAATCAATGAGTTTGTTTGTTCAAAATAGAAACATAAGTAAATTTTCAAATCAAAAACCTATTTATAAGATATGTATGGCTTCGTGCCATGCATATTTTTAATTTTTAACTGATGCAAAATATAATTTTTCTAAAAGTTTTTGAATGGGACTGAGAACATGATTTCAAATCCATCCAAAAGTTGTACGAATGACTAAGAAACATCCAAGACAATATAGATTCCATAGTAGAAAAATACTTAAAGATTGAGTTGATACATCTGTGTTTTAATTGGATATTATAATAAAAAAATTGACAGACAATGGTTATAATTCGGGTTGGAAACTATCACTTAATACACAGGAAATAATCAGGAATTAATGTTTTAATAAATGGATTTTAATAATATACGTACATATTTTTTTTAAAAATCTACAACAAGTACGTACAAACCATTGACATATGAAAATCAGACACTTATAATATATTCATAAATGAAAGCGTTTCACCTTGTTGGAGGTGGTGATTGAATTTGGAGATAGTATTATTTATGTGTAAAGTCTAATGGTTGGTATTTAAAATATTGAATGGGGGCGAAGTTAATGAAGTTACGTAAAAAGTTATTTTCATATTTTGTTATTCTTTTGATGACTGTCCTAGTATTCGGTTGCTCTTCAAATTCATCCTCGAGTAAAGAAGACAAAAAGAAAGAAGAAACAAAGCCAGAGGTTACGACAGTTGGACCTGATGATGGTGCCAAATTGGACATGTGGTTATTTGTTGATTTACACCAACAGTTCTATACGGAAATGTTGAATAGATGGAATGATCAGCATCCGGATAAACAAATTCAAATTAAGTTTACAGTATATCCGTATGCAGATATGCATACGAAGCTTACTCTAGCAGTTCAATCAGGTGAGGGTATTCCGGACTTAGCTGATGTTGAGATTAGTCAGTTTCCTAACTATTTAGACGGAGAAGTACCATGGTTAAAATTGAATGATTATGTAGAACCGTATAAGGCTGACTTGGTGACATCCAGGTTAGATGCTTATGAAAAAGGCGGTAACTATTATGGTGTTCCAACACATGTTGGGGCAATGGTAATGTATTATAATACTGAAATTTTACAACAAAATGGTATTGATTATACACAAATTAAAACTTGGGATGATTTTACTGCAGCAGGTGAAAAGTTAAAAGAAGCAACGAATGGTGAAGTTTATATGACAACTGTAGATACTGGCGGTAGTGACTGGTTAACATTAGCCATGTCTGAATATGGGGAATCTTGGGTAAAAGACCCTGAAAATGCGAATGTACAGTTAAAATCTATAGAAAATATGCTTACCATGCAACAAGAATGGTTGGAAAAAGGTATTGCTGAAGTAACCCCGGGAGGGCAGATTGATACTGAGGAAGGTTATTCTACTGTTGTAAATGGAAAAGTAGCTGCTTTCCCTAAAGCCATTTGGTATATGTCTCGATTTACTGACTATATGCCGGAAATGTCTGGTAAATTTGCGATTGCACCAGCTCCTGTCTTTGAGGAGGGTCAACCTCGTTCAAATGGTGCAGGTGGTACCGGAACAGTGATTTACAAAGATTCAAAAAATGCTGAGTTAGCAGCAGAATTTATGACTTGGGCAAAATTGTCTGAAGAGGGCGGCGAACAAATTTGGAATATTCTTGGTTTTGATCCTGTAAATACGAAAGTTTGGACAAACCAAGCAGTGACGCATAACCCTGAGAATAAATATGTTAAATACTTTGTTAATAATCCATTCGATACATTATTGGAAATTCAAGATGAAGTCAATCTAATCAAAACAGTACCGATTACTACTACTATTAATGAAGTGTTTAATCTTACAACGTTAAATGAAATTCTAGAGAATGGTGCAGATGTTAAAGAAGCACTTAAAGCTGCACAGGAAGAAGTCGATTTTGAACAAGAATAAGTGAAGTGTTTAAGATTGCCTCAAAGAGGCAATCTTAAACACTCTTGGTAGAAAGGAGAGGAAAAAATTGAAAAAGATACAAGCTTTCTTATTCTCCCAGAAGATTGCACCCTATGTATTTGTATTACCGTTTATTATTAGTTTGGCTTTTTTCTGGATCTATCCAATGATATCGACAATTAGCATGAGTTTTCATAAAATCGGTAACGGCTACAGTGAATTTATTGGGCTGGCTAACTATGAAAAATTATTAGGAGATGGCGTTTTTCATACCGCTGTTAAAAATAGTGTCATTTATACGATTCTAACACTGGTTATTTTGATCCCTATACCGATGCTGTGTGCTTTTCTATTAAATTCTAAGAGTGTGTTAGGTAAAAGAGTTTATAAATCGATTTTATACTTGCCAGCATTAGTTTCAGTAGTTGTCGCAGGTATTTTGTTTAGATATATGTTTAGTGAAATGGATTCCGGTTTAATGAACCAAATTTTGAATTTCTTTGGTTTTGAATCACAAGAGTGGCTAAAAAACTGGGGAACAGGAATGTTTGCTTTACTTTTATTGGCAACCTGGAGATGGACTGGTGTAAATACTTTATATTTTGAGGCTGGATTGAGTTCTATTGATGAAGTACTTTATGAATCTGCAAAAGTAGATGGTGCTAACGCATGGCAAAGATTCTGGTACATCACTTTGCCGCTCTTAAAACCAACAAGAATTTATGTAACAACGATTAGTATATATGCAGGGCTTGCAATGTTCTTGGAAAGCTTCATGATTTACGGAAGCAATAACTCACCAAAAAATATCGGGTTGACAATTGTGGGTTATTTGTATAGACGTGGTATTGAAAAGAACGACCTGGGATATGCGTCTGCTGTAGGTTTAGTATTACTGATTGTAGCATTATCTATTAGTATGGTTTACTTACTGTCAAGCGGAATGTTTAAAAAGGAGGACAAATAGTATGAGCAAGAATAATACTAAGCCAAATCAACGTCCTTTATCTGACTCCTCTAACTTAGAAGTATCAACAACTCGAACAAAAATTGTAAATGACAAAAATAAGCGAAGTAATCCTTTAATTAAAGTACTAATAAACGGATTTTTCATTATTATGTGTGCTGCAGTAGCGGTTCCTTTTATCTCAGGATTATTTGCTTCTTTCCGTCCAGGTCAAATGTTAATAAGAAATGGATTAAATTTAAATCTGGATTTCGAAAATTGGTCATTGACAAACTATAGTTACTTATTTGATGGAAGTACAGGATACTTGGATTGGTATAAAAACAGCTTGATGATTACAGTTGTTTCTGTAATTTTGACTTTAATTATATGTTATTTTGTTGCATATGGTTTTGCCATGTATAACTTTAAATTTAAAAACATATTGTTTTTCCTCGTTATCGCAACAATGATGGTTCCGTTTGAAATATTGATGTTACCATTATATAAAGAAATGATCAGCTTTGGACTAATTGATACCTTTGCCGGGGTAATACTGCCTGGTTTAGTTAATGCATCAACAATTTTTTTCTTTAGACAATATCTTTCAGGCTTACCAAAAGAACTATTGGATGCTGGAAGAATTGACGGTAGTAGCGAGTATGGAATTTGTGTAAGAATTATCATGCCAATTTCAAAACCCGCATTTTCAGCAATGGCTATCCTAAGTGCAATGGGTGCATGGAATAGTATGTTATGGCCGTTAATTGTATTACGGTCAGCTGAAAAATTTACTTTACCAATTGGGCTTAATACTTTGTTAACCCCTTATGGTAACAACTATGATGTACTTGTTGCAGGATCCATGTTCTCCATTCTCCCATTATTCATTTTATACTTGATATTTAATAAGTACTTTGTAGAAGGTATGACAGCCGGAGCAGTAAAAGGATAAAAATTTATAACACAACTTGAAGTGAACTATCAAGTTCTTCGAAGTTAAAAAGCTGGTAAAGACAAGTGGACCTAATTCAGAGTATATTATCTAGGAATACTGGGAAATAAATAAAACAGAACAGATTGAAATTTTGATTTAAAGTGTGATCAATATTTTTATATTGAAAAGGTAAGAGCCACTTTTTATTATATTTTATCTAAAAATTCTATACTATTGAATGAAAAGTGGGTTGTAACGAAAGTTGTAATTGAGAGGAGGGGTTAACTAATGAAAATAAAATATGATTCTCCATTTTGGGATCGAATGGGAAAACTGTATTACATCATCGTATTGAATTTTATGTGGATATTGTTTAGTGTTCCATTAATTACAATAGGTCCCTCTACAGTAGCACTACATCATTGTATGTTTTATGTAATTAAAGGGAAAGAAATAAGTGTTTTTAAAGAGTTTTATCATGCTTTTAAGGAAAATTTTGTTCGGAATATGCTAATTGGGCTCATTGTTGCCGGTTTTGGATTTTTGCTTATTTTTTCACAAAATTTCTATATTGAAATGGCAACAAGTATATCACCAACAATTTATTATTTTTACATCTTCGTAGCATTCATATTTTTTATGTTTTTAGTATATATATTTCCGGTTTTGGATACTTTCGATGGAAATATTTTAGAATTACTAAGATTGTCACTATTTTTATCAATTAAAAATTTGCCAATGAGTATTCTAATGCTAATCATAGATTATTTTATAATTTATTTTTGTCAAATAGTGATACCGCTAGTGTTTATAGGAGCAGCCTTTATAGTTTTTGTTAACAACCGCATTTTCCTAAAAAGAGTCCTAAATAGTATGGTTAGCGAATAAAATGCATTTTTACAATGAAAATTGTATTTTGATTAAAGTAAAATATCAATTTATATATTTTGCCAAATAATAATGAAGAGTAACGGGGGATAGATGTAAAAAAATTGTTAAATAATATGCAGTTTAGTCCTAGAAAAACTTTCGTTTTTTGTTTTCGAAAAATACAACCATTCTATAACAAATTTATTGGAAATTGAAGTTAAAATTTTTGAAAGGGGAATTAATTGAAAATGTTTGAAAATAATTTAACGGCAAAGATGATTATAGATAAATCTTATAAAATATCGGATATTGATTCACGTATTTATGGTTCTTTTATCGAGCACTTAGGGCGTGCCGTTTATGGCGGTATTTATGATCCAGAGCATCCTTCCGCAGATATAAATGGATTTCGCCAGGATGTTGCTGAGCTAGTAAGACAATTACAAGTTCCGATTGTTCGTTACCCAGGTGGGAATATGGTGTCTGCTTACAATTGGGAAGATGGAATTGGACCAAAAGAAAAACGTCCAAAGAGATTGGAATTAGCATGGAATTCAATTGAAACAAATGAAGTAGGTACGAATGAATTTATTGAATGGGCAAAACTAGTAAATTCTGAAGTAATGATGGCTGTAAATCTTGGAACTCGTGGAATTGATGCAGCACGTAATTTGTTGGAGTACTGTAATCATCCCGGTAGTACCTATTGGAGTGATTTAAGAAAACAACATGGTTATAAAGAACCTCATAATATAAAAGTTTGGTGCTTAGGAAACGAAATGGACGGACCTTGGCAAATTGGTCATAAAACAGCATATGAATATGGAAGATTAGCTGCAGAAACAGCAAAAGCGATGAAAATTGTCGATCCAAGTATCGAACTCGTAAGTTGTGGTAGCTCAAATACAGCAATGCCGACATTCCCGGAATGGGAAGCCGTATCATTAGATCAGACATATGATTACGTGGATTATGTATCACTTCACACCTACTATGGAAATCGAGACAATGATACAGCGAATTTCTTAGCAAAATCATTAGATATGGATGAATTTATAAAAACGGTTATAGCAACTTGTGATTATATTAAAGCTAAGAAAAGAAGCAAGAAAACACTTCATTTGAGTTTTGATGAATGGAATGTTTGGTTCCATTCGAATGACCAGGATAAACAAATTGAACCTTGGACTGTGGCTCCTTCGCTTTTAGAAGATGTTTATAATTTTGAAGATGCATTACTTGTTGGAAGTATGCTAAATTCGTTAATAAATCATTCAGATCGAGTCAAAATTGCCTGCCTTGCACAATTAGTTAATGTCATTGCACCAATTATGACAGAGACTGGTGGTGGTGCTTGGAAACAAACCATTTTTTATCCATATTATTACTCATCTGTTTATGGACGTGGTAAAGCAATACATGCACTTGTAGATTCACCAAAATACGATACAAAAGAATTTACAGATGTTCCTTACCTAGATCAATCTGTCGTCTTTAATGAAGAGAAAGAAGAACTTGTTATTTTTGCAGTTAATCGAAGCTTAGATAGCCGATTAGTAGTTGATGTAGATGTAAGATCGTTTATAGGATACGATATTAAAGAACATATTGTACTTGTTAATGATGATCCTAAGGCGATTAACACACTTCAACATGAATCGGTAAAACCTCAAGAATATAACGAATCCTATATGGAAAATGGCAAGTTGTATCTTGTTCTTCCAAAAATGTCTTGGAATGTAATACGGCTAGGAAAAAAGTAATCCATTAATTTTGTAATTGGAGAATCTGAGGAAAGGAGACTGTCTTCTCTAATTCTCCAATTCTTACTTAAAAATTACAAATGGCGAATATCCACATAAAAGTCAGAAAGGATATTCATGGCAGGGGATGACGCTTAACTATAGGAGGGATTTAAGTGCTTTCTAATAATAATATAAAAATTACTGATCAATTTTGGCTGAATTATATTAATCTTGTAAAAACGGAAGTAATTCCTTACCAATGGAAGGCATTAAATGATCGATTACCTGATACTGAACCCAGCCACGCTATCGAAAACTTTCGTATCGCAGCTGGCGAAAAAGAAGGAAAGTTTTACGGTATGGTTTTTCAGGACAGCGATGTCGCTAAGTGGCTTGAAGCTGTTGCTTATATTTTAGAAGATGAGCCAAATGTCGAACTCGAAAAAACAGCAGATGAGGTAATTGATTTAATCGGAAGATCTCAGCAACCCGATGGTTATATTAATACTTATTATACTATTAAAGAGCCCGCTAAGAGATGGACAAATCTTAGAGATAATCATGAGTTGTATTGTGCAGGACATTTAATAGAGGCAGCTGTTGCTTATTATAAAACGACAGGAAAAAGAAGATTCTTGGACATTATGTGCAGATATGCTGATTATATTTATCATGTTTTTGGAAATGGCGTAGGACAAATCTCCGGATATCCGGGTCACCAAGAAATCGAATTAGCATTATTAAAATTATATGAAGTTACTAATGACGTTAAGTATTTAAATTTAAGTAAATATTTTATAGATCAACGTGGTAAGGAACCTCATTATTTTGATATTGAAAAAGAAAAACGAGGAGAAAAACTACCGTATTGGTATGAATATGGCTATAAATACAGTCAATCACACCTACCAGTAAAGGAACAGACTGAAGCTGTAGGACATGCTGTTAGAGCAGTTTACATGTATACTGCAATGGCGGATTTAGCAAAGAAAACAAAAGATGAACAATTAAAAGTTGTCTGCGAAAAATTATGGAACAATGTTACCCAAAAACAAATGTATATTACTGCCGGAATAGGATCGAGTGAATATGGTGAATCATTTACATTTGATTATGATCTCCCTAATGACACATCATATACGGAAACATGTGCATCCGTTGGTTTAGTATTTTGGGGAAGGAAAATGTTAGATTTGCAAATTGACAGGAAATATGCTGATGTAATGGAAAGAGCGTTATATAATGGAACCATTTCAGGGATGGATTTAGATGGAAAGAAATTTTTCTATGTTAACCCTTTAGAAGTATGGCCAAAAGCAAGTAAATTAGATCATAATAAAAAACATGTGAAACCTGTACGACAAAAGTGGTTTAATTGTGCTTGCTGTCCGCCAAACTTGGCTCGAATGATTGGTTCAATTGGACATTATGTTTATTCAAATGATAGTAGTAATATATTTACACATCTTTATATAGGTAATGATAGTGAGATAGTTTTAGAAAATCAAAAAGTACATTTATCACAGGAAACCAATTATCCTTGGACAGGAGAAGTAAAGATTACTGTTAATCCGGAACTGGAAAAAGAGTTTACAATAGCTTTCAGAATCCCCGGCTGGTGTGATCATGTAGTAGTAAAAGTTAATGGTGAAGAGATTAACTTAGAAGGAATAGTCAAGAAAGGATATGTATATCTTACGAGGATTTGGAATAAAGGAAATACTATCGAATTATCATTTGAAATGAAAGTTAAATGTATAAGAGCAAACCCTAAGGTCCGTGAAAATATTGGGAAGCTAGCACTGCAAAGAGGACCAATTATTTACTGTATTGAAGAGATAGATAATGGAGAAAATCTCCCAAGCATTTATTTAGCAAGAGATTCAGAATTAAGAGCTAAATATGAAGAAGATTTGCTTGGAGGCATTGTTACAATAACCGCAGATGCTTATCGTCTTAATGAAGAAACTTGGGGAGAGGAGCTGTATTTATCTCAACTACCTGAAAGAAAAAAAGTCGAAATAAAAGCGATTCCATATTATGCGTGGTGTAATCGTGATCCTGGTGAAATGTTAGTATGGATTAACGAAGAACAATAATCATTTTTATATGTTCTATGAAAGATAATTTTTGGGGAGCATTATAAATTAGTATTTTTCCGAAAGTAATTAAGATAGTGGAGGAAATGGAAATGAATTTTTGTTTGTCTAAATCATTATCGAACCGCTAGCTTTAATCAAGGAAAGTGAGGAAATTGCAGGACCTACTTTCCAAGTACATGTTTAAAGGCGAGTTTTTTATATGATATCTTGTTTTCCAATCAATATTTTAGTATTGAGACAGTTTTGACATAGAAACCCCCTTGTCCTAAATATGACAAAGGGGTTTTTATATATTTATTTTAAATTGCTTCTTTTTTTATTTAAAATAAAGAGTGCATTTCCACCAATGACCAGTAATAATAGGCCGATAGCAAACCAAGTATAATGGTTTGTGGCGGTTTCAGGCAAGGTTTCGCCCCTATTTTCCGATTGTACACCGGTTCCCGAATGATTATTTTGTATTCCTGTATTTACCGTCCCTAAATTTTGTGTGCCCGGACCTTGTTTTCCAGAATTATCGGTACCCTGGGTTGTTGATCCGTACTCATTGTTTCCTGGATCTCCACCACCCGGCTCGTCCGTTCCCGGTTCCTCTGCGTTTACAAAACTAGTATAATACTCATTTACTTCACTAGCAGAAAGAACTTTATTACTATAAACTCGTAGATCATCCATTAAACCATTAAAAGGAGTATCCCAGTAGTTTACGCCGAGAGCAAAGACAGCATCGGTTGTTGTAAAAATGTCAGGGAAGTTTGAGCCTGTATACATTGCTTTGCCATTTACATAGACCACAACTTCTCCGTTATTTACCGTTGCTGCAACATGTGTCCATTTATTTGTTGGTATTTGTATACCGGTCGCAGCATCGTACCAAGTTTTGCTACCTGACCATAGCATCGTATCTCCTTGACCCGGTCCAAACGGCACAAGGCTTATCCAATTATTTGTGTCCTTACTGCCAAAGAATGTCGTTGTGTATTGTGTAAGTTCTTTTGGATTTAACCAAATAGATATAGAATACGTATTGCTTGAAATCAATCCTTTAGGTAAAAGAACACCGGATTCTCCATTAAACACAGCAGCTTGTCCATCAACCCCTTTTTCAAAAGTAATGATTCCACCTGTTGTACTAATCAATTCACCGGTAATAGATCCAGCCTCGTTATTTCCTGTCGCATCACCTAAATTGTCTTCAAAATTATAATTGGCTGTTAATCCATCCGGGTTCTCATAAAGTGCTTGAACTTCATCAGCTGGAAGAACGACACCATCATAAACACGAACCTCATCCATTAATCCTTTAAAAGGTGTATCCCAGTAGTTAACACCTAATCCAAATATTGCATCAACGGTCGTAAATATATCAGGAAAGTTTGAATTAGAAAACTTTTCTTCTCCATTGATGTAGAATTTAGCTTCGCCCTCGTCATTCGTAAATACGAAATGGGTCCACTCGCCAGTTGGAATTATTGAATCAGATACGGCATCATACCACCGATCACCGTTATGCGACCATACCTTCGTAACACCATGTGCATTTGGTACAAGACTAATCCAATTGTTTTCTGTTCTGGCACCGAAGAATGTCGTTGTAAATTGCGTAATTTCTTCTGGTTTAACCCAAAGAGATATAGAATATTTGTCACTGGCAATTAAACCGTCTGGCAATTTTAGCCCGGATTTACCATTAAATTTAGCTGATTGACCAACTACACCATCTTCAAATGTAATTTCTCCTCCGGTGTTATTTAGTCGATCACCTGTTACAGTTGCATCAGCCTGTTTTCCCGAGCGATCTGCTAAGTCATTACTGAAGTCATAGTAAGCAGATAAACCCCCTTGTTGCTCCGCAGGTACTTTAACTGTTAATGTTAATATCTCAGTAACCTCACCTAAAGTGATTTTGGCGGTCAACTCTACACTAGCGTCTTCAGATCCAAATTGCGGTCTATTCACAACACCACTATTTGATATTACATTAGGATTTGATGATTCCCAAGAAATTTTTGCTCCTTGTGTTGCTAAAGTGGGTAAAGTTATGTTTTTAATAACATTAGCAGGAATCGTTTCACTTAATTCTTGTTTAACGTTAGCAATAACTTCTTGAATTGGTTTACTTTCAACATGGCTTCCCCAGATAACAACACCGTCCCCCGACATGGCACTGAAGGTCATTACCCATTTCTTTGAAGTAGGATCATACTGACGAATAAAAACACCGTCATATGTTGCGCCGTCAACAATTAATTCTACTCGATAACCATCATATAGCTTCCATGTACCTGTTACAGCACCAGAAACAGTATGATCTCCATTAAGTTTAATCCAAGTAGATGCAGTTAATTCACTAGTAATTTCTTTTCCATGATTGATATACTTATAATCACCAAGTATATCAGTTTCTGAAACTGCCTTAATTGTTTCACCGGCATATTGGTATGTGGTAGGAACTGGCCAACCATCACTATTTTTAAATGTTTGGTGTACGCGAACTTGGTGCATCTCTCCTTGCTCTGGGAAACGTGTATGTGTTACGATGAACTCTTTACCAAGTTCCTTTTCAATTAAATAAGAGTTATGACCTGGAGACAAGTAACCGGTACCAATTCCAGTACCTTCTTCACCAAGATCTCTTTTAAACAAGAAATTCCCCATCATTTTATTGCCAATCTCTTTATGATCATCGTTTCCAGGGAAATTTCCTACACCAAGGTCAAAGATTTCAGGAAATACGGCTGGATTTCCTGTAGCATCTTCATACGGTCCAGTAATATTTTTTGATCTAAACTGTCTTATTTGATAACCGCCGTCAGAAGCTAGTCCACCATAAGTAATATAAAGGTAATAGTAATCGGTTTCTTTATCATAAACAGCATATGTTCCCTCCGCAGATCTGCCGTATCCTGCAGCAATCTTTGTACCGAAATAGCGATCTATCATTCTGCCGTCGGACGTTTCCCCATCTTCACCTGGATAAATTGGTACACCGGTTTTTTTATCTAATGGTAAAACATAAGTACCGCCGGACCATGAACCATATGTCATCCAAAGATCACCGTTTTCATCAGTGACAATATTTGCATCAATTGCATTTGGGTAAAGTTTATTATTATAGTTTCCTATATTGCTACTAGTAAACCAATTTGGGTTTGGCTCATCAAAAACACCATTCTTAATAAGCTCGGGTATATTTGTATTTTCCCAATGTTTATTTATATCACTGTTGTTGTCATAAGCTTCGTAATTCGTAAATCCAGAGTACATAATGGTGTTTCGATATTCGTAAGGTCCTTCAATATTTTTCGATACTGCAATACCAATTGCAGATCGAATATAGGTAGACGACACACTATAATAAATCATATAGGCACCAGTCGCACCATCTTCCCAAACATAGTCTTTGTTCCAGATAATATCCGGTGCCCAAACCGAAAACCCTCCTTTACTATCAGAATCATCTTCTCCAGCCCATTTAAATGATTCAACAAGATTTTCAGATAAGTTTCCGTAAATTGGGTTATTTTCAGGCGTTTGATATTCCTTTTCTACAAGAGGTACCCAATTTATTAAATCCGTAGATTTAGCTGCAGCAATATGTGAGCCGAATACGTAGTAAGCACCATTATCTGCTTTTATAATAGAAGGATCATGTACAGAAACACGTTGAAATTTTATTGGCTCTTTCGTACTGGCTTGCACATTTTCTTGCTGATAGGTAAAGTTGTTGCCTGGTGTTAGTAAGATTACCATTAGAAAAACCATAGAGCATTTTTTGATAAATCCCTTCATTTACATTCTACTCCTTTCAATATATTTGAATTGTAAACGCATACAAGATGTTTTGAAATTTTCTATTGTATGCAAAATGCTTAACGATAAGAATTATACGTGACGCTCAGAACAAAAATAATGCTCTACTTGTATTATTGTTATACGGGTTGAAAAGTTAAAATTTCCTTATGCAGATATAACATTTTTATTAATACTTATACGTAACTATTTTCCCGAATTTATTCTAAAGATATTTGTTTTTTCTTCTTTGTTAAAATACGTACTTACTTGTATTGTTTATAATATTAACAATGCTAAAACTGTAATACTGGACATTTACCAAAAAATCAGGTATAAAGCTTTTTATACGAATTTATTACTTGTACTTACATATTATATAAATTTAGATGTTTCGAAAGATAAATTAATAAATCCAATTAATAATCTAATTATATATTTATACGTATATCTATTGCAAGATATATGTTATTTTTTATAAATCTGTTGTGTTAGCAAAAATATTATGAAATAAAGCCCTTCCTTGAGTTGCATGTAAAAATATTAGGTTGACAGAAATCTTCTTAAAAAATATACTTATAATGTACGTATAAGATAAAGTTATTATTGAATGATTATCTATATACATACGTATAACTAGATTAAAATTATAAGTGGAAACTTCTAATCTTGTAAGCGTTTTGAATAACTGTGAAATCTGGAAAAAAGTCAAATGAACGAACAGAAATCCAATGAATATGGTTACAAGTCGTGAATTTCTTCCAACAGGGAGACGATACCATGAAACACCATCAATATGCATCGACGCCACCAATGGGTTGGAATAGCTGGGATTGTTACGGTGCTGCAGTAACAGAGGAAGAAGTACGAGGAAATGCGGAATATATGCAGCAACATTTAAAACAGTATGGTTGGGAATATGTTGTTGTTGATATCCAATGGTATGAATCAGGAGCAGAGTCATCTTTGTATCGACCGTTTGTTCCGTTAGAAATGGATGAATTTTCACGCTTAATTCCGGCTGTCAACCGGTTCCCATCAGCAGCAGAAGGAAAAGGGTTCAAACCACTTGCTGATTTTATCCATCGTTTAGGATTAAAATTTGGTATCCATATTATGCGGGGAATTCCAAGACAAGCTGTTCATCAAAATACGCCAATTCTGGGTACGACAGTGAGAGCAAGAGAAATTGCCGGCACAAACTCAATTTGCCCTTGGAATACAGATATGTATGGTGTCGATTCAACAAAAGACGGGGCACAAGCATACTATAATTCCTTATTTCAACTATATGCAGAATGGGGAGTAGATTTCGTAAAAGTAGATGATATTGCCGATTCAAAATTATATAGTACACACACGGAAGAAATAAAAATGATCAGAAAAGCAATTGATCAATGTGGTCGTCCCATGGTTCTTAGCTTATCTCCCGGCCCGGCACCACTTGAACAGGCAAGCTTATTTATAGAAAACGCAAATATGTGGCGAATGACAGATGATTTTTGGGATATTTGGCCACATTTATATAATATGTTCGAACGTTGTTATAAATGGAGTAAGTTGGTTGGACCGGGTTGCTGGCCGGATGCAGATATGTTGCCCCTAGGCCATATAGGAATTCGTTCGGTTGATGGAGGAGCATCAGACCGCTATACTCGATTCACAAAAGCAGAACAACGTACAATGATGACTTTATGGACAATATTCAAATCGCCGCTGATGTTTGGTGGTGAGCTTCGTGATAATGATGAATGGACATTATCGTTGTTAACAAATGAAGAAGTGCTTCATGTTCATAAATATGGTTTGTGTCCCCGTCAAGTTTATCGAGAAATAGATAAAGTGGTTTGGACATCTATTGATCGGGAAAATAATCAATATGTAGCACTTTTTAATATTGGTGAAGAGAAAACTACAGTAACGGTTTCATTGGAAGAATTAGAATGCGAAGGACCAAAAAAGTTAAGAAATATTTGGGAAAAACAAGATTTAGGTATCGTTGACAACAAACTCGAATTTGAACTGGAGGCACATGCATCTATCTTTATAAAACTGTTAAATTAATTTATAACCGGTGAGGTTTACCTTTGAAGCTGTTTATAACAAAGCTTTTAAAGGTAAACTTGCCATTTGGAGGCATCAGGAAAATGAATATCTTATCAGAAATTAGTCAATTAGCAAAAGATCTGGAAGTCGATTTTCAAATTCCGGAAATATATATCGAACCTGGAGCGTTGAAAAGAATAAATAGCTATATTTTGACAAATAGATGGGATAAAATTGTTCTCGTTTATGATGAAAATACGTATCGAGCCGCAGGACAACGATTGGAAGAATTTTTAAAAAAAGATTCTTTGACCACCCAAGGTATCAAGTTAATCTCTAACGAAAACGACCAAGTGATAGCCGATGAGAAAAGTCTTGTTCAAGTTCTCATTGAAACACCTAATGATGCGGATGTAATAATTGCGGTCGGATCCGGGACCATTCATGATATTGTCAGATTTGCCGGTCATAAAATGAATATTCCTTTTATTTCGGTGCCAACTGCTGCATCGGTAGACGGATTTACATCAAAAGGTGCCCCGTTAATTTTGCGTGGGGTAAAACAAACCATTCAAACCGCTGCACCGATTGCCGTTTTTGCTGATATAGACGTTATAAAAGCAGCCCCTAGAGAAATGGCAGCAGCCGGATTTGGGGATATATTAGGTAAATATACTTCTCTATTAGATTGGGAAATTTCTAAGCTAGTTGGCAATGAACCTTTCCATGAAGGAGCAGCATCATTGACACGGAAAGCACTTGAGACTTGTGTGGAATATGTTGAGGAAATAAGTAATGCAGATGAAAAAGGAATAACGATTTTAATGAATGCATTAATAGAATCAGGACTTGTTATGCAAATATTAGATTACTCTCGACCTGCTTCCGGAGCCGAGCATCATCTATCTCATTATTGGGAAATGTATCTTTTAAAAACGAACCAAAAGCAACTGTTACATGGTGCAAAAGTTGGGGTAGCAACAACAATGATTGTAGAATTGTATAAGAAAAATTGGAAAAAACTACTACGCTCAGAAAGAATTAAAAACACAGTTTATGGAAACGGCATTGAGCAATACGGGGAGTATATTTTTTCAGTTATTGAAAAATTGCCTTCTCCGGACGAATTAAAAAAACTGTTGGAAAAAGTAGGGGGACCAACAACAGTTGAAGAGCTTGGTATTCCACAAGAAATCGTTATTGAAAGTTTAAATGAGGCCCACCATTTACGTGACCGTTGTACCGGATTGCTTTTATTAAATCAAATAAAAGAGACGCCAATACGGTTGTAAAACAGTAGATGAAAGAAACCAAGACGAAAGGAAAGTATTTTATGAAGATAGTAAATATTTCTGTACCTGTAGTCCACACAACCATTGGAAAAATACCGAAATTACCGGGTGCTGTAGAAGTTGAATTGGAAAACGGGGCAAGGGGAAATGTTAAAGTGGAGTGGGGGGAATTAGCCAAGGAACAAGTTTCAACCCCTGGAGAAATTGAAGTCACAGGAAAAATTATCTCTCGTGAATATCCGGACCCGTTGGTTGAACAAAGAGCAGATCCGTATATTTTAAAGCATACAGACGGCTATTATTACTTCACCGGATCCTATCCGTTATACGATCGCATTATCCTAAGAAGAGCCAAGACCATCTCTGAATTGCCTGCAGCCGAAGAAGTAGTAATCTGGGAAAAACATGAATCAGGAATTATGTCAGAACATATTTGGGCACCGGAATTACATTATATTAATGAAAAATGGTATATTTACTTTGCTGCCGGTGAACGGGATGATGTTTGGGCTATCAGACCGTATGTGTTGGAATGTGGAGATGAAAATCCGTTAACTGGAAAATGGGTAGAAAAAGGGCAAATTAATACGAACTTTCAAAGCTTTTCATTAGATGCAACTACTTTTGAACATAACGGAATTCGATATTTAATTTGGGCGCAAAAGGTTGATAATGATACAATCTCCAATTTGTATATAGCAAAAATGAGTAACCCTTGGACGATTGAAGGGAAACAAGTCCTGCTGTCCACCCCGGAATACGAATGGGAGTACCAAGGCTTCTACGTCAATGAAGGTCCTGCGGTGATTAAGCGAAATGGTTATATATTTGTTGCTTATTCAGCAAGTGCGACAGATGATCGATATGCAGTAGGGCTATTATCTGCAAAAGAAGACAGTGATTTGCTTAACCCTGCATCATGGACAAAATCCAAAGAACCCGTATTTGTAACAAGCGAAGAAACGAAACAGTATGGTCCGGGACATAATAGTTTCACAGTGACGGAAGATGGGTCTTCCGACTTGATTGTTTACCATGCCCGTCCGTATAAAGAAATTGTCGGAAATTCATTATATGATTATAATCGGCATGCTCGAGTACAAAGAATTTTTTGGAATAGTGATGGCACCCCATATTTTGGTATTCCGGGTTATTACTTTAACGAATCTCAAGTGAATCTAAAAATTAAAATCATAGTTGGTTCTTAAAACTTTATTGTTTGGGAAAGGGGCTGTCCTAAAAGTACAACTTCTAAAATTTTATTGTTAAAAGAATAATTTTGATTGGTTTTCGTTTCGGTGACGGACGCTTTCGGCGGGCACGGCCTCAGCTGCTTCGTCGCTCGTTTCCTCGCTCCTGCTCACTTCTGGCTCGTGTGACTGTCGCTATCGCTTTCGTTATAAAAGCTTTCGCTGTTCCCGCAGGACTTTGAATAGGCTTCCTCGAAAAATGCTAATCGCACGAAGGAAAATGCGACTAGCATTTTTCGGGGGAGTCGCCGCCACCCTCACTTCAATTAGCCTATACAAATTGGATCAATTTTGACTTTCTGGACAGCCCTTTCCCTTTTGGATGCTGAATGCAAATCATCGACATTTTTGGGTACCTAGTGTTGAAACTGTGTCATTTAAAAATTGGTCGCCCATTAATGCCTAAGCACCTACTAAAGAAAAGTAACTCGCTACAGTAGAAAAACAGACAACTAAGAAAAAAAGTGATAACTTCAAGATAGAAGATAAGTTTTAATCTATTTATGATTATGAGTATACTTAAGTATTAAGAAGAGCTTTAATATAATATTACATTCATGTCAAAATCCACTTGCTTTAACGGGATTATCGTCAAATTTGAACTTATAAAAATGGTGCTTTTCGGTTGTTTCATTCTCCTGAAATGTAAGTAAATGAGCTAGGATATTCGAGAGTAAATATAGTTGAGGGAAAGAAGGGAAAATTTGAGTATTTGATTACTTCCTTGATAATCTAAATGTGATGTAATTTTGCTGTGGTGATGTTAAATGAAAACGTTAAGTAAGAATACAAAGCAAGAATTATTTAAGGCACTTAATGGAAAACAATCAGGCGTTTTTGTTATAGATGGGAAATTAGTATCCATTGAAGTTGAAAATAATGAAATTACTTTCCGAAATAATGATTTAAAAGATCTCTCCCAAGAGATTGACGAATATCCAGAGCTAAAAGAATCCTTGTCTAGATATTTAGCTAACCCAGGTATGAAAAAAAGATATACTGTAAGTGAGTTGAAATCAAGGCGAAATGAACAAAGAAGAAAATAAAGAATATCAGGTATTCTTTACTCAAGAATTTGAAATCTGTTTGAATTATATTCAACTATTTTTTTCTGAGCAGGGAGAAGAACCCTTGCAATGGTAGTATTTAAAGGAAGAAGAAATTATTGATTATCTAGAAACTCATTTATCGAAAAATCCTTTTATGGGCAGGTAAGTTGAGACGGGTAGCTTTATAGGTTTTAAGAAGAATCATCTACGGGAAAAGCAAACATATTATGTTGAACTATTTAATTTATTATGTAATTCATGAAAAGGATGGATACATTGATGTTATTAATATCCTACCTTCTCGATCAAAGCGTAAACGTATAAATAAATAAGTAAAATTGAAGGCGGTACTATTTTCTTTATTCCCTCAAAAGCATCATAAGATATGAAAATCTATTGTATTTATCGACTCATTAGAGTAAAGGGTTTTTTTGTGCTCAAAATATGGAAATTAAAGTTGGAATAGAGGAAAATTCTGCTTACCTGTAATTGTTACAATATTTCTCTAAAATTATTATTTGACATTTTTAGTAAAGCAGGACGACTAAACGATCTAGCTTGATATCCAAAAGTTGCCCGGATTACTGAGCTAAAAGGGTTTTCCCAGTTTCAACAGTCAATTTACTCCTTTCCTAACTGTTCCTTCAAGATTGCCAATTCCTCCAAAAATTTGTTAGTATAATAAACAAACTAATAATATAATTATTTTATAACTCAACTTTCGCAGACTGAAATTGGCAAATAAGCCTTGATATAGCTAGGAAGGTT
>NZ_JAJCHL010000249.1:0-323 GCF_020554505.1 Caldibacillus sp. 210928-DFI.2.18 | reverse complement strand
TCTCGTCACCATTTTGAGGTGAAAAACGCTCAATTTTGACGACGAAACGTATTCTCGTCGCCATTTTGAGGAGAGAAATGCTGTTTTTTGGCGACGAGACCGAATCTCGTCACCATTTTGAGGTGAAAAACGCTCAATTTTGACGACGAAACGCGTTCTCGTCACCATTTTGAGGAAAAAAACGCTCAATTTTGACGACGAAACCCAATCTCGTCGCCATTTTGAGGAGAGAAATGCTGTTTTTTGGCGACGAGACCGAATCTCGTCACCATTTTGAGGTGAAAAACGCTCAATTTTGACGACGAAACGCGTTCTCGTCACCA
>NZ_JAJCHL010000248.1:0-333 GCF_020554505.1 Caldibacillus sp. 210928-DFI.2.18 | reverse complement strand
TAGTCTCTGAAGTAGTCTCTGGTATTGCTTTGGTTATGTTTGTTCGTGCTAGTGCTAAGCTTGCACCCACGTACTGACCAACTTGCTCACCCGATGTGGTCAAGTTGGAATTATTTTGATACGTGTGATTAGTCAAGCTTGCATCTATGTACTGTCCCGCTTGCTCACCCGATGTGGTCAAGTTGGAATTGTTTTGGTCGTTGTGTTTGGTCAATTTGGTCACCGTTTGGTCAGTGTGATTGGTTAAATTGGTGCCAGTTTGATTTGTCGGATTGCCTAAGTTAGCACCATTTTGGTTCGTGGGCTTGCTTAAGTTGGTATCTGATTGGTTTG
>NZ_JAJCHL010000247.1:0-347 GCF_020554505.1 Caldibacillus sp. 210928-DFI.2.18 | reverse complement strand
GCGACGAGACCCTTTCTCGTCGTCGTTTTTGGGCCGGAAACTTCATTTTTTGGCGACGAGACCCTTTCTCGTCGTCGTTTTGAGGTGGAGAACACTCATTTTTGGCGACGAAACTTATTCTCGTCGTCACTTTTGGGCAGGAAACTCCTTTTTTTGGCGACGAGACTCTTTCTCGTCGTCGTTTTGAGGCGAGAAACCCCTTTTTTTGGCGACGAGACCTCTTCTCGTCGTCATTTTTGACCGGAAAACTCCCTTTTTTGGCGACGAGACTCTTTCTCGTCGTCGTTTTTGGGCCGGAAACTTCATTTTTTGGCGACGAGACCCTTTCTCGTCGTCGTTTTGAGGCG
>NZ_JAJCHL010000246.1:0-355 GCF_020554505.1 Caldibacillus sp. 210928-DFI.2.18 | reverse complement strand
CCTGAGGGAGCGGATTTACAGTCCGCCGCGTTTAGCCACTTCGCTACCCCTCCATTTATGTTAATTATGGAGCTATGCCGACTGCAGGACTTGAACCCGCAACCTACTGATTACGATTCAGTTGCTCTACCAATTGAGCTAAGTCGGCAAATATATTTTTGTCTTCAATAAAAATTTCCTTTGTTGACCTCATCCTCTTCTTGTTTTTAGGTGTCAAAGCTACCCACTATCTTTTTATATACTTTGAAAAACTTTATCGAAGAGTATTATTAACTGGTCAATATTTATTATAAGAAAAAGTGGTGGAGGTTGACGGGATCGAACCGCCGACCCCTTGCTTGTAAGGCAAGTGCTC
>NZ_JAJCHL010000245.1:0-356 GCF_020554505.1 Caldibacillus sp. 210928-DFI.2.18 | reverse complement strand
CCTTCATCGGCTCCTAGTGCCAAGGCATCCACCGTGCGCCCTTTCTAACTTAACCTTCGACGAATGATAAGCGGCGGATTTCTTCGTCGACTTCCCTTTCTCCACTGCTCATGTACCCTTTAAACGTACATTCCGCTGTTCGAAAGCTCGTCTCCTCGAACTCCTTGCTTCTAATTCGTCTCTTCTGATGAATAAGCTTCGAATGACTTCGTTAGCTTTAAATCCATCTTTTTGATTAAAAAGATTTTGTTACTTCCATGATGAGCGATCATCATTTCCGTAAACATTTTTACTCGGTTTATTTTGCCTTACATTGTTATCTAGTTTTCAAAGAACGAATAATGATTGAGAGTATT
>NZ_JAJCHL010000244.1:0-360 GCF_020554505.1 Caldibacillus sp. 210928-DFI.2.18 | reverse complement strand
CTCATGAGGAAGATACAGTAAATAGTCAATGAAGTAGAAAAGAGCTTCCGCATAAATAGATTTAAGATTTGAGTTGGTTAAGATAAAGTCTTTTAACAATTTTTTCTTTACTTCATATCGTTTATGATAGTTCTTTTCCGTTTGATGAAGGTAAATGCCTGCCAAAACTGCAATGGCAAAAGGGTTCGTTGATTTTTTCAAAGAAGGAATATCCTCTTCATTAAACTTATAAGTATTGAAGCGATACGTAAGTTCAGTGCCGTAAAAGGAATATTGGAACGGCTGCGGATTGTTGGATTTAGACAAATCGGTCAAAATGGCAATGGAATAAATGTTTTCTTGGAAGCGATCAAACAAACG
>NZ_JAJCHL010000243.1:0-364 GCF_020554505.1 Caldibacillus sp. 210928-DFI.2.18 | reverse complement strand
AAACAGGCATTTTTCACCTTAAAACGGCGACGAGATTCAGGTTCGTCGTCAAAAATGAGCATTTTTCGCCTCAAAGTGGTGACGAGATTCACGCTCGTCGCCAAAAACAGGCACTTTTCACCTTAAAACGGTGACGAGATTCAGGTTCGTCGTCAAAAAAGTGCGTTTTTCACCTTAAAACGGCGACGAGATTCAGGCTCGTCGTCAAAAATAAGCATTTTTCGCCTCAAAGTGGTGACGAGATTCAGGTTCGTCGCCAAAAAAGTGCGTTTTTCACCATAAAACGGCTACGAGATCAAGGCTCGTCGCCAAAAAATCAAGATTTTCACCCAAATACGACGACGAGAATAGGTCTCGTCGCCAA
>NZ_JAJCHL010000242.1:0-364 GCF_020554505.1 Caldibacillus sp. 210928-DFI.2.18 | reverse complement strand
AGATTGGACTGAATCAGGCGCTGTTTATCCAACAACTTCACTACTGGCTGGCAGATAGCAAGCATACATATGATGGGTATCAATGGGTGTATAACACATACGAGGATTGGCACAGGCAGTTTCCATTTTGGTCAACGAGTACAATCCGGAGAATTATTGGGAAGCTTGAAAGGGAAGGCTTAATCGTTTCCGGAAATTACAATCGTTTTAAGATGGACAAAACCAAATGGTATCGGATTAATTACGAGTATTTGGAGTCGCTGATGGATGAGGATGCGCAACTTTCCAACCTTTGCAACAAGCGGACTAACACAAGCGACCCAACCGAGCAGCATAACGGCACACACACGGACGCTTTGAACAG
>NZ_JAJCHL010000241.1:0-369 GCF_020554505.1 Caldibacillus sp. 210928-DFI.2.18 | reverse complement strand
ACCGCAAAAGCTATACTCCTGCGGTAACTACACCAATATGCTCAATACCTTTGCGGTGTAGATTCATTGCACCCACTCGATCATCATTTGATTCGTATTGGCAGTTTTTACACTTAAACAAGTGCAATTTCTTGTTTCGATTCGCTTTTTCAACATGCCCACATTTAGGGCACGTTTGAGAACTATATTTTGGGTCTACAACTATTACCTTCTGTCCATTTAATTGAGCTTTATATTCAAGCATTTGACGGAATTGATAGAAAGCCCAAGAAACAGAAACATAGCGGTTTTTTACTTGTACTTTTTCAGTTGCGGAACGAACACCTGTCAAGTCTTCCAAAACAAACATCGTACCTCTAGGGTATTTGT
>NZ_JAJCHL010000240.1:0-372 GCF_020554505.1 Caldibacillus sp. 210928-DFI.2.18 | reverse complement strand
GGTAGAACTCTGTACTTAGGAATCCACTACGGCTTTAGCCTAGTGGTAGTTCAATGATGCTCGATATTGATTATTTCAAATCAATCAATGATCAGTATGGACACCAAAGCGGGAATGAAATCCTTATTCAAATGAGTGATCTTCTCAGGGAAATTGTTGGAAATCGAGGGACGCTCACTCGCTATGGCGGTGAAGAGTTTATTATAATTTTACAGATTTTCCGAACGAGAAAGCCCACTCCTTTAGGTGTGGGATGATAGTGAGGTCGGATACGGAGTACAACTAAAAACTGAAAGGTTTGTGGTGCTTCAAGTATTCGAAAATCACACTTTTTTATTGTATAATTGTTGCAGTTCATAAATAAAACTGATA
>NZ_JAJCHL010000024.1:0-43271 GCF_020554505.1 Caldibacillus sp. 210928-DFI.2.18 | reverse complement strand
CTGGCGCTCGGAGCTAGACAATAAAACTAATCCTAAGTTATTTACTTGTATTTTTTTACTTTCTTATACTAAAAAAAAGGGGTGCGAACCGAATAGGTCCGTTCCCCCTTTTCTTTATATCCATTTTGTATGGAAAATGCCTTCTTTGTCTACCCGTTCATAGGTGTGGGCACCAAAGTAGTCGCGTTGGGCTTGCAAAAGATTGGCCGGTAAGTTTTTCGTCCGGTAGCTATCATAATAAGATAATGCAGCCGAAAAGCCCGGAACCGGAATACCATTCATAACCGCCGTGGCAATCACGTTTCGTAAAGAATCTTGATAACGATCAGCAATATCTTTAAAGTATGGATCCAATAGCAAGTTTTTCAACTGTGAATCACGATCATAGGCATCTTTTATTTTTTGTAAAAATTGGGCACGGATGATGCAACCGCCACGCCAGATCATTGCAATTTCACCAAATTTTAAATCCCATCCGTATTCCTCGGAAGCCACCCGCATTTGCGCAAATCCTTGGGCATAGGAGCAAATTTTACTGAAATATAAAGCTTGACGCACTTGTTCAATAAACTCTTTACGATTTCCACTAAATGCCCCAGATGTTGGGCCTGTTAAAATCTTACTTGCTTGAACACGTTCGTCCTTCATTGCCGAAATAAAACGGGCAAATACCGATTCTGTAATAATTGGCAGTGGAACACCTAAATCTAACGCATTTTGACTGGTCCATTTTCCTGTTCCTTTTTGACCGGCTTTATCTAAAATCATATCAACCAATGGTTTTCCTGTTTCTTCATCTATTTTTGTAAAAATATCTCTTGTAATTTCAATTAAATAACTGTCCAATTCGCCTTGGTTCCAATCGGAAAATACTTGATGTAATTCATCATTGGAGAGACCTAAAATATTTTTTAATAGAAAATAGGATTCCCCAATCAATTGCATATCTCCATATTCGATGCCGTTATGAACCATTTTAACAAAATGTCCGGCACCATCCGGACCGATATATGTACAGCAAGGATCTCCGTTAACTTTCGCGGAAATAGCTTGCAAAATCGGTGCGACTAAATCATATGCTTCTTTTTGTCCCCCCGGCATAATCGACGGGCCTTTTAACGCACCTTCTTCCCCGCCGGAAACACCGGTACCGATAAAGTGAAAACCTAAATCACTCAATTCTTTATTTCGACGGATGGTATCTTGAAAAAATGTATTACCGCCGTCAATTAAAATATCACCTTTTTCCAAATGCGGCTTTAACTGTTCAATGGTCGCATCTGTTGCCGGACCGGCTTTAACCATTAACAAAATTTTACGTGGAGTTTCTAAAGATTGAACAAATTCTTCAATACTATATGTTGGCACAATATTTTTTCCAGTTGCTTCTTGCATCATGGCATCCGTTTTTTCCCGTGAACGGTTAAAAACAGAAACCGTATATCCTCTTGATTCAATATTAAATGCTAAATTTTTTCCCATAACGGCAAGGCCGACAACGCCGATTTGTTGTTTTGCCATGTTGATACACCCTTTCCTGTTATTATTCATCATCTTCTAAAAGAAAATCTTTATTAAAACTTGTATCCGTGTGTCCTTCTTTGTGAGAAGTTTTCAAACCTTTTTTAATAATATCTTCCCCAAATTTTTTGCGTAAATGATCAATCGCCTCTAGTAACAGTTCTTCTTTTGCATCCTTTTCATATGTAAATAGATCCAATTGTTTATACGCATGTTTTTCGTCAACTAGATCATTTCCTGTAATTCCTAACAGTCGAACAGGCGTCCCGTTCCAATTTTTTAAAAAAATCGATTTTGCTTGCTGATAGATGTCCAGCTCTTCTTGAATAGGATTTCCCAATTTTTTGCTCCTAGTCAATGTCGTTCGGTCTTTGTAGCGAATCGTCACGGCAATATTGGTCGTATAAACTTCTTTATTTTTCAAACGGGCGGATACCGTTTTAGCCAGCTTTTGTAAAACAGTGAGCAAATTATTTTGCGAACTAATATCCCTGGGCAATGTTGTTGAATTCCCGATGCTTTTAAAGTCATAAATACTTTCGGGGTCGACACGTCTATGATCGATTCCATTGGCTCGCTCTTTTAAACGAATCCCATTAATCCCCAATAATTTTTGAAGTTGGTATTCATCTCCTTGAGCTAAATCTCCAATCGTCTCCATACCTATCGTATGTAATTTTTCGGCCGTTTTGGCTCCGACCCCATGCATTTCACTTACCGGCATCGGCCATAAAATGTTTTGAACATCCCGCTTGCGTAAGATTGTAATACCGAGTGGCTTTTTCATATCAGAAGCCATTTTTGCCAAAAATTTATTAGGTGCAATCCCAATGCTGCACGGTAAATTCATTTCTTGTAAAAGGCGGTTTTGAATCGATTGGGCAATTTTTAGCGGGTGATCCGTGACATATTCAGTGATGTCTAAATACCCTTCGTCAATGGAGACCGGCTCAACAATACTGGTATATTCCCGCAATATTTGAAACATCCTTGTTGAAGCTTTCCGATACTGGTCAAAGTTCGGTGCTTTCACAATGAGCTCAGGACAAAGTTTTTTAGCTTGCCACAAAGGCATCGTTGTCTTGACGCCAAGCTTTCTCGCTTCATAACTGCATGTAACAATAATCCCACGCCGCTCTTTTGGGTTTCCGGCAATGGCGAGCGGCTTCCCTCTTAATGATGGATTTAAAGATATTTCAACCGAGGCGTAGAAACTGTTCATATCGACATGAAAAATAATTCTGCCTTTCTGACCTTTTTTTTCGCTCATGCTCGAAATCACCTTTTTCCACCTGCATTCAGGATATTGATATTCCATCCACCGTGCCACTTGTCCCTTCAATAATCGGTATGTGCACCACCTTACCGGAATCAATTATTTTGCCTTCACAGCTACTCGATTTTCCAAGCTGACATAAATGTGAAATACTCTATCAGGATTCGGTTATCTTTGCCTGTTCCTCCATATACGCTTGAATTTCTCTAATTCCGTCTAAACTGTTGATCATTCGGTTCGGATCAATTAGCGTAATGAGGCGATTATCCAAGTTGATTACACCGGTAAAATAAGAAGTTTTTTGATAGGCAAACAAGCCGACTTGTTTAATCGAATCGGTACTTACTTCCATTAATTCTTTTGCCTCACCTACAAGCAAAGCTAACTTTAATATTCCGGTTTTTAAGACAATCAATCTTGTCATTTCATGTAAAGCTTCATCGGTTCCATATAAAACATGATGCAAGTCAACAACCGGTACAAGTTCTCCTCTTACCTTTACCAAACCTTTAATAAAATTCGGCAGTTGTGGTACCGGCGTTATTTTTTCTGGTTTTTCAATGGAAATAACATGGTCGACATCAATCGCATACTCTTCATTCTTCTCTTTAAAAATAACGACTTTGACTGGGTCCAAATAACTCACCACTTTCATGATAAATCCGCTAAAACTCACTTGCTCCTAAGACTGATTATTTACTGTATCGACAATGGCAACAACCAGTTCAGCCAGCTTATTAAGTTCTGCAATCGGCATTCTTTCTTTTGTCGTATGAATTTCTTCATAACCTACCCCAAGAACAACAGTAGGTATTCCCATGCCTGCGATTACATTGGCATCACTACCGCCGCCACTTTTTATGAGTTTGCTGTTACGACCAATCTTTTCTGCCGCCTTACTTGCTATTTTGACAACGACATCGTCCGGTCCGTATTTGAAAGACGGATACATCACTTTTATTTCTACATCGGCAGTTGCTCCCATTTCACGAGCTGCCTCCGTAAAGGCATGTTTCATTTTGTCAAGCTGGATATTTAATTTTTCATTTGAAAGAGAGCGAGCTTCTGCAAAAACATACGCTTTTTCACAGACAATATTGGTTGCTTGCCCGCCTTCAAAACGACCGATATTTGCCGTCGTTTCTTCATCGATGCGACCCAGCGGCATTTTGGAAATTGCTTTTGCCGCAACCGTTATCGCGGAAACCCCTTTTTCCGGGGCAACACCGGCATGAGCACTCTTCCCGGTAATTGTCGCATTGATTTTTGCTTGCGTAGGTGCTGCTATTACAATTGTACCTACTTCTCCGTCACTATCAAGAGCAAATCCGTATTTTGCATGAATTTTAGAAGGATCCAGTGCTTTTGCTCCTACTAATCCGGACTCTTCACCAACTGTAATAATGAATTGAAGATCACCGTGCTCAATATTATTTTCTTTTAAAACACGGATGGCTTCAAACATTGCGGCAATGCCCGCTTTGTCATCTGCCCCGAGAATCGTTGTTCCGTCCGTGACCACATAGCCGTTTTCAATGGCAGGTTTCACTCCTTTTCCCGGAACAACGGTATCCATATGGGAAGTAAAGTAAATTGGATCGCTTGCACGGTTTGTCCCTTTTAATGTGCAAATTAAATTTCCTGCACCATGCCCGGTTTGTTCCATTGTTTGATCTTCATAAACTTCCAAACCAAGTTTTGCAAATTTTTGTTTTAAAATCTTGGCAATTTCGCCTTCATGCTTGGTTTCAGAATCGATCCGGACAAGTTCGAGAAACTCTTCCAGCAATCTATTTTCATTAATCATTTTCAACCCTCCAGTCTACATATTTATAAGTATACCCCTATTTAACCGGTTCCTTCAATTTTTTCTTTTTCAGTTTTTTAGACTAGGAGGGACAAGTCCCGGTTTCAATGAATCTTGTCAAATATTTCTTTCCAGTCATTTTGTACTTTTAAAGAAAACTCGGCGATTGCCGAGCTTTTGGCGAGAGCAGAGCCGCAAGAGCACTTATGCGTTAGGAAAGTAGAAATTGGAAAATTTATACTTTCCTATTAGCTAAAGAAAGGACGATATTTCCGACAAGGATGAAAGCCCACTTGTCATAAATATCATCCACTTCTATAACGGATTAATTATAATGGAATATTTCCATGTTTCTTTTTCGGTCGTTCTTCTTTTTTCGTTTGCAGCATGTCCAATGCTTGAATGAGTTTGATTCTCGTTTCACGGGGATCAATGACATCATCGACCATTCCCATTTTTGCCGCTACATATGGATTGGCGAATTTATCTTTATATTCCTGAATTTTTTGGCTGCGAACCGCTTCCGGATCGGCACTGTTTTGAATTTCTTTGGCAAAAATAATATTTGCTGCACCCTCGGGACCCATAACGGCAATTTCCGCATTTGGCCAGGCAAAAACAAGATCGGCCCCAATCGATTTACTGTTTAAAGCAACATAAGCACCGCCATATGCTTTTCGGGTAATTATCGTTATTTTTGGTACCGTTGCTTCCGAATACGCATATAAAATTTTTGCCCCATGGCGAATAATCCCGCCGTGCTCTTGTTTGACGCCCGGGAAAAATCCGGTCACATCTTCAAAGGTGATGAGCGGTATATTGAAAGAATCACAAAAGCGGATAAAGCGGGCGGCCTTGTCGGATGAATCAATATCAAGTCCGCCAGCCATAAATTTTGGCTGATTGCATATCAGACCGACAACTTCCCCTTTAATCCGGCCAAAACCGATCACGATATTTTTAGCAAAATCTTTCTGAACTTCAAAAAATGAATCTTCATCTACCACTTGTTCAACCACTTTTTTCATATCATACGGACGAACTGTATCAAAAGGAACAATTTCCGCCAAATCCGGTCGATAGTCGTCATCCTTTGCCAATTCTCGCCGTGGCGGTTTTTCAGTATTGTTGGCCGGCAAATACGAAAGCAGTTCCCTTACCATATAAAGAGCTTCTTCCTCTGTCTTTGCCTGAAAATGGCTATTGCCGCTAATCGAACTATGTACATGTGCGCCGCCTAAATTTTCCGCAGTTATTTGCTCACCGGTTACCGTTTCAATGACTTTTGGACCGGTAATAAACATTTGACTCGTTTTTTCGACCATAATAACAAAATCCGTAATGGCCGGCGAATACACAGCACCACCTGCACATGGCCCCATAATAACCGAAATTTGCGGGATGACACCGGAGTAAATGGCATTACGATAAAAAACATGTCCATATCCGTCAAGGGAAATAACCCCTTCTTGTATTCTCGCACCACCCGAATCATTGAGTCCAATAATCGGAACACCGTTTTTGGCAGCTAAATCCATAACATTGGCAATTTTCTTGGCGTGCATCTCACCCAAAGCCCCGCCGAATACGGTAAAATCTTGGGAAAATAAATAAACCGGTCGACCGTGAATTTTTGCAAACCCGGTAACCACCCCATCTCCGGGCCCTTTCGGTAAATCCGGTGAACGATGTTCCATGAAGGGATTTATTTCAACAAAAGACCCTTCATCCACTAATATATCAATCCGCTCCCGGGCAGTCATTTTTCCTTTCTCGTGTTGCCGATCAATTTTATCTTCTCCGCCCCCAAGTTCAACTTCCCGTCTTTTATCATACAATTCATGGATCTTATCATAAATATCCAATTTTTTTGTGTCTATCATTCGTTTCTCCCCTTTGTCCACAGTTGATAGATTATAGAAATTTTACTTTTGCTTTTGCTTTTGACATAATTCATATAAAACACCAAAAGTTGTCTTTGGATGAATAAATGCAACCAGTGCTCCCCCGGCACCGATTCGCGGCGTTTCATCGATGAGCCGTACCCCTTGTGATGCCAAATTTTCCAGTTCTTGATAAATATCGTCGGTTTTAAAAGCAATATGATGAATACCTTCCCCTTTTTTATCAAGAAATTTTTTAATCGTACTGTCATCACTGGTCGGTTCGAGTAATTCAATTTTACTGTTATTCACATCAATGAATGCGACTTTCACTTTTTGTGATTCGACAACCTCTGTTTTTATATGGCTTAATTGAAATGTACCCGTATATAGCGGAAGTGCCTTCTCCAATGAATGAACCGCAATCCCGATATGGTCAATACCTTTCAAACCGTTTCCTCCCCTCAAACGTAACATATCATTGATAATGCAAACAGACCAATTTATACAGCGCAAACCGTTCAATCCCCATCGTTCAACCTTCGACTCATTGACTTTTTATAACTATGAATCTCTAATTTTTTTAACAGGAAAAAGATAGGACTTGTTTGAAAGCCATTCTCGCGATAAAATAATGTCAATGAAAATAGAGTGGAGGTTGAATGACTCCGATGGGAAATAAAAAAGTCCGGAAAATTATCGTTTACTTAATGATTATCGCCATGGTTTTGACTACGTTATTTACAGGACTTTCCATACTATTCTAATTTGATTGTAAAAAAACATTAATGGAAAAGGGAATTCCCGATTATGGAATTGCCCTTTTTTCTTTAGCAATCTGTTCAAAGCTGGACGACTGATTGGTAATAAAAACCTTTGTACCGATTGGAACGTTATCAAATAACTTTTCGATATCCTCATTATTTAACCGGATACATCCTTCCGAAATATAAAGTCCGATCGACCACGGTTGGTTTGTACCATGAATTCCATATGTTCTCCCGTCTGTATCCAAGGCATCAAATCCAATCCAACGGGTACCGAGCGGATTATTGGGTGCTCCACCTTGAATATCTTTTTTTCGATAATATGGATTTATTGCTTTCACTGTAACCGTAAACATTCCTTCCGGGGTTAATTCCGCATTTTTACCGGTTGCCGCCTTATACACTTCTTGGACAATCCCATCGTCAATAAAGGCAACTTCATTGGTTTGTTTATTGACGATTACAAATGGGTCACCCGGTAAAGGGTTCGGACCAATCGGCCAAACCGGTGAAATGGTTGTAAAAGCAATGAGGAAGCTTACCAATAGGTTCATCAAAACCACCCGCCTTTTCCATTAGTTTGAACAAAGTCAGGTGGTTTTATCCCCTTAACAGGTAGTCCATCCCTTATCAAAGTTTTTCGAGTTTATAAAGAAAACTCGGGCGTCCGAGCCTTTAGGCGATGGCAAAGCCGCAAGAGCACTTATACTTAATTCTTAAAATTTCCAACTACGTCGAATTCGCTTCTTTGCTGGAAATTTATACTTTCTTAACGTACAAAAAAGTCAGGGCTGCCCGCATGCGTTAGATTGGATTAACTAACCATCAGCCCCTGATGGAAGTTTCATTTTATAATCACAAGTCTTAAACATATGAAACGCGGAAAAATTTATACTTCATCGCAATGCTGTTCAAATAATTCTTGTAATCGTTCGATGACCGAAACAGGTGAATGACCTTCAATTTCATGCCGTTCCACCATGCCGACAAGTTTGCCATCCTTTAACAAGGCAAATGATGGTGAAGAAGGCGGGTAATCATCGAAATAACTTCTTGCCTGGAGAGTGGCTTCCTTATCTTGACCGGCAAATACAGTGACTAAATAATCAGGACGTTTATCATAATCAATGGCGTATTTTGCGGCCGGACGGGCAATCCCCCCGGCACAACCGCATGTTGAATTGATCATAACCAGTGTTGTCCCTTTCCGTTGTAATGCTTCATCCACTTCTTCCGGCGTTCTTAATTCCTCATAACCGGCTGCGACAATTTCTTTCCGGGCTTGCTCAATATAATCATTCATTAAAATATTAAAATCCATACTCATGGTCAAATGTCCCTCCCATTTATTTTTCATTAAGATAAAGCTTCATCAACTGTTCAACGGCTGCGGAAACAGGCAACCGCCCATGTTCAACATCTTGTTGGATAACCGGCAGCATTTCTTTAATCACTTCATTTTGGAAAAAAGATTGCTGTAATTTCTCAACAATTGACGTCATTAACCAGTCATTTGTTTGTTTCCTTCTTCTTTCAAAAAAGATACCGGATTGTTTTGTTATCTTAACAAATTGCTGAACGACATGCCAAATATCGATAATCCCTTCTCCGGTAATTGAAGAACAAGTGTAGGCTTTCGTCTGCCATCCTTCTGTTGCCGGCCTTAAAAAGCGTAAAATTTGACTGTATTCGTTTCTCGTCCGAATGGCATTTTCCTTATTGGCACCATCAGCCTTTGTAATAATAATCCCGTCAACAAGCTCCATCATCCCTTTTTTCATCCCTTGGAGATCATCGCCGGCGCCGGTAATCGTCAGCATGAAAAACATATCAACCATCGTTCGGACAACGACTTCACTTTGTCCGACACCGATTGTTTCAACTAGTATAACATCAAACCCTGCTGCTTCACAAAGCATTATGCTCTCCCTTGTTTTTCGGTGAACACCTCCAAGCGTTCCCGAAGATGGAGAAGGTCTGATAAAGGCATTTTCTTCCCTTGACAGTGACTCCATTCGGGTTTTATCCCCCAATATACTTCCGCCCGTCATGGTTGATGAAGGATCAATAGCAAGAACGGCAACCTTTTTCCCCATTTTGCATAGTTCCGTTCCAAAGCGATCAATAAATGTACTTTTTCCTGCACCCGGAACACCGGTAATGCCGAGCCGGACGGACTTGCCGGAAAGAGGAATAATATCCTTCAATAATTGTTGCCCTGCCCGGAAGTGATCCGGATGATTGCTTTCAATTAGTGTAATGGCTTTTGCTAAAACCGTACGATCGCCTTTTTTAATTCCTTCCAAATAGTTGGAAATTGGAACGGTGCTGTTCTTTCTTCTAAACCGCCCGGAATATTCTTGTGCCATTACGATGACACTTCCTCATAGCCTAATCTTTTATAAATTTCTTCCAAAACAATTTTTGCCGCATGGGGAATAATGGTTCCAGGTCCAAATATTGCAGTTGCTCCTTGCTCTTTTAAAAATGGATAATCTTTTGGTGGAATCACGCCCCCGACGATAACAATAATATCTTCACGCCCTAATTTTTTCAATTCAGCAATTAGTTGCGGTAAAAATGTTTTATGTCCACCGGCCAATGAACTCATTCCGATAACATGAACATCATTTTCAACGGCTTGCCTGGCTGTTTCATCCGGTGTTTGAAAAAGCGGACCAATATCCACATCGAAGCCCATATCGGCAAATGCTGTTGAAATGACTTTTGCCCCGCGATCATGACCGTCTTGACCAATTTTTGCCATTAATAATCTTGGTCTTCTTCCTTCCAGCTCGTAAAATTCATCGGTCATTCTCCTGATTTCTTCTATGGTTTCATTGTCCTTATATGCATGGCGATAAACCCCGCTAATCGTACGGATTGTTGCTTGATGTCTGCCGGATGCGGCTTCGATGGCATCCGATATTTCACCTAATGTTGCCCGTTGTCTTGCCGCCGCAACAGATAATTCAAGGAGATTGCCTGTTCCTGTCTTTGCCGCCTCACGAATGGCTTCCAATGCTTTTTCTACCGCCGCTTCATCCCGATTTTCCTTTAATTCTTTTAATCTTGCAATTTGTTTTTCTCGAACTGCAGTGTTATCAATATCAAGAACTTCAATATTGGTTTCGTCATCCGTTTGGTAACAGTTCACTCCAATAATTTTTTCTTGGCCGGAGTCAATCATTGCCTGGCGTTTTGCAGCAGCTTCCTCAATTTTCAGCTTTGGTAATCCGGCTTCAATCGCCTTGGTCATACCGCCTAAGTTCTCGATTTCTTCAATATGTTGCCAAGCTTTTTCAATTAGTTGTTTCGTTAACGATTCGACATAATAAGAACCACCCCAAGGATCAATTGTATGTGTAATCCCTGTTTCTTCCTGTAAATAAATTTGTGTGTTGCGGGCAATTCGTGCTGAAAAATCGGTTGGCAGTGCAATTGCTTCATCGAGCGCATTCGTATGCAACGATTGCGTATGACCCATGGCCGCTGCATGTGCTTCAATTAGCGTACGAATAACATTGTTAAACGGGTCTTGTTCTGTCAAACTCCAACCGGAAGTTTGTGAATGGGTTCTAAGTGCCAGTGATTTCGGATTTTTCGGATTGAATTGTTTCATTAATTTTGCCCAAATGAGACGAGCTGCTCTGAGTTTAGCCACTTCCATAAAATAATTCATGCCAATTCCCCAGAAAAAGCTGAGTCGCGGAGCAAAAGAATCAATATCAATTCCTGCCGCAAGCCCCGTCCGCACATATTCCAAACCGTCAGCTAGCGTATAGGCTAATTCAATATCTGCCGGTGCTCCCGCCTCTTGAATATGGTAGCCGGATATACTAATGCTGTTGAATTTCGGCATATGTTTCGCCGTATAAGCAAAAATATCAGAAATAATACGCATGGACATACTCGGTGGATAAATATACGTATTGCGGACCATATATTCTTTTAAAATATCATTTTGAATTGTTCCTGATAATTGATCTTGAGAAACCCCCTGTTCTTCCGCTGTCACGATATAAAAAGCCATAATCGGAAGGACGGCTCCGTTCATCGTCATCGACACCGACATTTTATCAAGCGGGATCTGATCGAATAAAATTTTCATGTCAAGAACCGAATCAATTGCCACACCGGCTTTTCCGACATCACCGACAACTCTGGGATTATCTGAGTCATAGCCGCGGTGGGTGGGAAGATCAAAAGCAACAGATAACCCTTTTTGCCCCATTTTCAAGTTTCTTAAATAAAAAGCATTACTTTCTTCTGCAGTCGAAAACCCCGCGTATTGGCGAATAGTCCAGGGCCTGTTAATATACATGGTCGGATACGGTCCTCTTGTATAAGGTGGAAGACCCGGGTACGATTGAAGAGCTTCCATTCCTTGCAGATCCTCTTCTGTATAAATTGATTGAATCGGTATATTCTCATAAGTTTGAAAGATGTGCTCCTTTTGGCGCGGCTGGTTGTCCATCTCGTCATGAAATATATTTACTTTTCTAAAATTCGGCCTCACATCTATTCCCCCTTCACGAAAAAGCGGACAATTCTCTCTAAACATTGAACTTGCTCTTCCTGCGTATTTAAGATCAATTGAACACCAATTTGCTTAAACTTATTGTGAATGTCCGCTTCCTTTGAACCGGCAATGATGAATCCTTTATCCGGATACTTTTGGACAATGAACTGAATATCAGAAAATGCCGCTGTTAATTCCTGGTCATTGCCGCAAAAACAATACAGTTTTTTTCCGGATTCTTTTATTATTTTGTCAAAATCATTATCTTGGCTTATTTCCGTGGCGATCCCCGCAGTATGTAACCATTCTGAAACCTCGTCAAAAATCAACTTTTTATCTTTCAAATCACCGCAGTTTATTAAAATGGCAGTCGGTTTTTCACCGGTTTCGTTCTCATATTTCGCTACCTCAAAACGGATTTTTTCATACGGCTCACTTAATCGGAAACATTGAAGCGATTGAATCCCCTCGCTCGCTTGATCTACCTTAGTGAAAAATTGATCGAGTCGTGTTCCTGCTTTTACTTTTTCAATGACTTGATAAAAATCGCTGACGGCAAGGTAACCGGAATGCGCTTGATTCTTTGCTGTTTCAAACGGGTCATGCAACTTTTCAGTCAAGTCCACATATTGGTTTGTCCCGATCAGTTTCGTTTTCCGCTGATTAACATCAGACTGTTTTACCGCTTTCATTTCAGCTACTTGGTTTTGAACTTTACCTTCAATAATCGACGAAAGCATGCCCCCTGAATCTTCAATAGTTAAAAACAACGTCCATGCTTTTTCAATCAATTGTTGCGTTAATGATTCAACAAAATACGAACCGCCGGCAGGATCACTGACAAGTGAAAGTTTTGCTTCTTCTCGGAACAGATGGTGTATGTTGCGGCTAATCCTTTGTCCCAGTGCACTAACTTCCCCAAACACTTCATCATACGGAGAAACTCGTAAAATTTGCACCTGCCCGATGGTTGCGGCAAATGCCTCCCCGCCAATTCGAAGCATATTCGTATACGGATCCAATTTTGATTTATTTCCGTTTGTCGTTTCAGCATAAATATCCATCGCTACATTCGGTACATGATAAGATTCAGCTATTTTTTTCCATAAATACCGTGCCGCCCTAAGTTTGGCAATTTCCATAAAAAAATGGGAACTAATTGAGAAACCAAAGAAAATTTTCGAAAATATTTGTTCAACATTCCATCCGGATTTTTTTATCTGCTCAATATGTTCCACAGCGGTTGCCAGTGCAAAAGCGATTTGTTGAACTGCATTACCACCGGATTTTTCATAGATGGTCCCATCGACATATATCGTTTTCAGGTTCGGAAATTGCTGGTCCATATAATGAAGACTATCTTGCCAGATTGAATAAAACGTTTTCATCATTTGCGACGAATAACGATTGCGGCAAAAAACGGCGACCGGGTCCGTTCCAATCCAACCTGTGATTTTTTCTCGCTCGGCACTACCTTTTATCCCTTCTGTCAAAAACGCATAAAACGGAATAACTTCTTCTTCCCCTTCAATGAAGAAAGGAATATTAGCAACATCAATATGATGAAATAATTTAGCAAAAGCGGTAGCATCCAAACAATCAGGTATCGTTAATGAAATACTGTTTTGACCATTCCGGATGGCGTTCAATAAGTTTTTATGTAGTTCTTCTATCGTCTTTCCCGTCACAGCTTGGGCAATATACCAGCTATTGTCACTAGTTATTGCCGGGTACATTCTTTCATGTCCAACAGGCAAATCATCCTTCGTGTACAGCGGTTTAATCGTAATATTTTCATATGTTTTCCGGTAATATTCACCGATTGTTTTCCCCTTTAAGGCACGATCTGCGGCTTCAACCCATTGTTCATAGGTAACACCCGGAAATGTCGATTGAATCGCAGCCGATAATTGTTTGACCCCATTACCCTCCTTCAAAATTGTTCCCCCTTATCGGAAAATTTTTTTATTATATTTGTTATTTTATCGAAAAAAAGGGCGATTGCAAAACGAAAGAACTCATTATAGTAAATTTGATAATAAATAACGAAAACATTGGAATAATACAGAACAAATAAATCGTATTGATTTTCCTAACGAAAAAGGGACAATTTTTATATGTCCCTTTACGAAAGTGTATTTCTTCTCTCATTTACATTATCGGTCCGTTCCGATCTGTCAGTCTCTTTGAAGATTGGCATCACGTACTTATGAATTTAGTAAATACTAATATGATCTTTATCTATAGCTTCAAGCCGCTCTTTTACTTTTCTCATAAACTTTCCGCAAATATAACCGTCCAATATCCGATGATCGAGGGATAAGCATAAATTTACTCTGTCCCGTACAGCGATCATCCCGTTATCCATGACAACCAATTTTTTAACGATTGATTCTACTTGCAAAATCGCAGCTTGCGGGTAATTAATAATACCCATAGACTGGATAGAGCCGAAAGCACCGGTGTTATTTACCGTAAATGTTCCGCCCTGTAAATCATCTGCCGTTAAAGTTCCCGTTCGGGCTTTGTTTGCCAATTCATAAATTTCCTTGGCAATTCTCTTAATGGATTTTTCATCGGCATGTTTAATTACCGGAACAAATAGTGCATCATCCGCTGCCACCGCAATAGAAAGATGAATATCTTTTTTCCGAATAATTTTATCCCCGGCCCAGGTGGCATTCAATTGCGGAAATTCCTTTAATGTTTGAGCAACCACCTTGACGAAAAAGGCAAAATAGGTGAGCGGAAAGCCTTCCTTCGCTTCAAATTCTTTTTTAATCGCATTTCGGTAATTAACAAGATTAGTTACGTCGGCTTCGATCATCATCCAGGCATGAGGGATTTCTTGTTTCGATTTTGTTAAATTAGCTGCAATGACTTTACGTATTCCCGTAACCGGAATTTCCATATCTCCGGCAGCTGACTGGAGGGGAGAAACCGACTCCGGTTCCGCAAAAACAACCTCTCTTTTTTCGATATTTTCTTTATCTGGATTCGCATCCGATTTAGGCATGTTTGCAGTTGCAATCAGTTGTTGCAAATCTTTTCGTGTGATGCGCCCTCCTCTTCCCGTACCTTTCACCTGACTCAAGTCGATCTGATGCTCTTGGGCCAGTTTCAAAACAGCCGGTGAATAACGTTGCTTTAACGGCATCTCTTGATTATGTTCAACAATCGGCGTGGATTCAACAGGTTCCGCTTGTTCTTGAACAGTTCCGGCTTGATCTTCCGTTTCAATTACACAAATAACTTCACCGACAGCATAAGTTTCTTCTTCTTTGGCAATGACTTCTTTAATCACCCCTGTAAAAGAGGAAGGAATTTCAGCAGTAACCTTATCCGTCAACACTTCGGCAAGGGGATCATATTTATTCACATGATCTCCGACAGCAACAAGCCATTTCGTGATTGTTCCTTCTGTTACACTTTCGCCTAATTTCGGCATCGTTATTTTTTCCAACCCCATGACTTTCACCTACCTGCTTTTTAAAATTCAGCCAAATCACGCATTGCTTTTTCAATTTTATCTTGATTGATTAAAAAGAACTTTTCCATTGTTGGAGAAAATGGCATTGCCGGTATATCCGGTCCGGCTAATCGCATAATCGGCGCGTCTAATTCAAACAAACAATGTTCAGCTATGATTGCGGCCACTTCACTAATAATGCTGCCTTCTTTATTATCTTCAGTAACAAGCAATACTTTTCCCGTTTTTGCCGCAGCTTGGCAAATCGCTTCCTTATCTAATGGATAAACGGTTTGCAAATCAAGAATATGGGCAGAAATCCCTTCATTTGCTAATTTTTCCGCTGCTTGCAAGGCAAAGTGCACACATAAACCATACGTAATTACCGTGATGTCGTCTCCCTCTCTTTTCACATCTGCTTTTCCAATCGGCAGGACATAGTCATCGAGCGGCACTTCCCCCTTTAGGAAACGGTAGGCCCGCTTATGTTCGAAAAATAATACCGGATCATCATCACGAATCGCAGCTTTCAAAAGTCCTTTTACATCATAAGGGGTAGAAGGCATGACAATTTTCAAACCCGGTTGATTGGCAAAAATGGCTTCGACCGATTGAGAATGATACAAACCACCATGAACACCACCACCATAAGGAGCACGAATAACAAGCGGACAGTTCCAATCATTATTCGATCGGTAGCGGATTCTTGCCGCTTCGGAAATGATCTGGTTAACGGCCGGCAGGATAAAGTCGGCAAACTGCATTTCTGCAATCGGGCGCATACCGTACATGGCACTACCAATCGCCACACCCGCTATAGCTGATTCGGCAAGCGGGGTATCGATTACCCTTTCTTCTCCAAATTGCTCATATAAACCTTGAGTTGCTTTAAACACGCCACCCTTTTTTCCAACATCCTCACCCAGGATAAATACATTCTCATCCCGTTCCATCTCTTCACGGATGGCCATTGTTACCGCCTCAATGTAAGATATGATTGGCATATTCTTCCCCCCTATTCCTTATAAACATATTTCAATGCATCTTCCGGTTTCGAATAAGCGGCTGCTTCGGCATAATCGGTTGCATCATTGACGGTGTTTTTTACCTTGTCTTGAATTTCTCTTTCCACTTGGTCATTCAGTAAACCAACTTCTCTTAAATATGTTCCAAAAAATTGAAGCGGATCATTGTCCTTGAGATTATCTAATTCTGTGTGATCACGGTATGCCCTGTCATCATCATCACTTGAGTGAGCGGTAAAGCGATACGTAATCGTTTCAATCAACGTCGGACCACCACCGCTTCTCGCGCGATTGACTGCCTCTTTGACCACCTCATAGACCGCCAGCGGATCTTTCCCGTCTACCGTAACCCCCGGCATCCCATATCCCGCTGCTCGACTTGATACATGTTCACAACTCAGCTGCTTCGATACCGGTACAGATATAGCATATTGATTGTTTTCACACATAAATATGACCGGGAGTTTATGAACACCGGCAAAATTTAATCCTTCATGGAAATCTCCTTGGTTGGAAGAGCCTTCACCAAATGTAACGAAAGAGATAAAGTCTTGCCGTTTCATCTTTGCCGCCAGCGCAAAACCGACAGCATGCGGTACTTGCGTTGTAACCGGTGAAGAACCGGTAACGATTCGATTTTTCTTTTTCCCAAAATGACTTGGCATCTGTCTTCCACCGGAATTTGGATCCTCAGCCTTTGCAAAAGCTGATAACATAATTTCTCTTGGTGTCATGCCAAAAGAAAGCACAACTCCCAAATCACGATAATAGGGCAATATATAATCCTTTGTCCGGTCAAGCGCATAAGCAGCACCGATTTGAGCACCTTCATGCCCCTGACCGGAAATAACAAATGGAATTTTTCCGGACCGATTTAATAGCCACATGCGTTCGTCCAATTTTCTTGTCAGGACGATGGTTTCATACATTTCCAAAACGGTGTCATCGGATAAACCGAGAGAGCGATGGCGAAATTCTGCCACAAGTCAAAACCTCCTTTTGAAATCGTTTTACATATGGCAATTTTTAAAAAAAGCAGTAGCTTATTATAAAAGACATGAAAAAATCGAAATTTATAGATGAATTGGTCTACCTTCTGCCATTAAACTTGCTTCCGAAAATATTTCAGAAAGAGTCGGGTGCGGATGAATGGTATAAGCCATTTCATCCGGAGTTGCATCAAGAACAAAAGCAAGGGAAGATTCAGATATTAAATCGGTAACATGAGGACCGATCATATGAATCCCGAGTAAATCATTCGTTTTTGCATCAGCAATCAGTTTTACAAAGCCGGATGGATGGCCTGTAATTAGAGCTTTACCAATGGCTTTAAACGGAAATCGGCCAATTTTTAATTCAAAATTTTTGTTCTTTGCTTCTTTTTCGGTCATGCCTATACTGGCAATTTCGGGAAAGGAATACGTACATTTGGGAACATGATGATAATTTAACGGCTCCGGATCTTGATTTGCCATATGTTCGACTGCAATTGTACCTTCTCTTGCAGCAACATGAGCCAATTGCATGCCCCCGATACAGTCACCGATTGCATAAATATGCGATTCCTTTGTTTGGTAAAATTCGTTAACTTGAATAAAACCATTGTTTATTTCAATATCGGTATTTTCCAAACCAATTCCCTCAGTATTAGCTGCTCTTCCGACAGAAACAAGTATTTTTTCAGCAGTGAACTCCGTTTTCTTTCCGTTTTGCTCTACTGTTACGGTTATTTGGTTATCCTTTTCCAAACTATCAGTAATCATTGCCTTTGTTAAAGTTTGTATCCCCTTCTTACGGAAAACTTGGGTGATTTCCTTACTAATCTCTTCGTCCTCATGAGGGGCTAAGCGATCGGAAGCTTCCACAATGGTTACTTGAACATCAAAATCCGCTAACATTGAAGCCCACTCCAAACCAATCACTCCGCCGCCGACAATAATGATTGATTCCGGCAAATGGTCTAATTGCAACATATCATCAGAAGATAAGATATTGTTTTTGTTGAACGGCAGGCTCGGCAGTTCTCTTGGTTTTGATCCGGTCGCAAGCAAGACAAACTTTGGAATTAACATTTCGTTCTCTTGATTTGTATCAGATTCTACCGAAACCGTACCCGGTAACGGAGAAAAAATCGATGGACCCATGATTCGGCCAATTCCATTGTACACATCGATTTTATTTTTTTTGATTAACATTTGCACACCTTGATACAATTGCTCGGTAATTTCAGATTTTCGTTTTTGAACTTTGGCAAAATCTAATTTTTCCACTTTTGTTAATACGCCGTAATCACTGCTTTCTTTCATCGTCCGATAAACTTCTGCACTTTTTAATAATGTTTTTGTCGGAATGCACCCTTGATGGAGACATGTGCCACCCAACTTGTTTTTTTCAACAATTGCTGTTTTTAAACCGAGTTGGCTGGCCCGAATCGCGGCTACATATCCGCCTGTCCCGCCTCCAACAATCACTAAGTCATACTCTTTTGCCATTCATTTCACCTCTAATTATCGGATCTAAAACCAAATCATCAATATAAGAAATATGGGCAACCCCTTTGTATCATTTATTTCAGCCGCTTTTTCAAAATATGTTTTTCATTTGTCAAAAACGATTTTCTTGAACGGCTTACTTTATTGATCCGTTCTTCGGCCATTCGGTCCGCTGCCAAATATGAAGGAATCTGCTCACGCTTGGAAATTTCGAATATTTTTTTTATGTTGTTATATATTTGTTCAATTTTTTTATACGCTCTTTCTTTATTGTAGCCGTACAATTCATCGGTCACATTGATTACGCCGCCTGCATTAATAACATAATCCGGGGCATAAATAATTCCTAATTCATGCAAAAGATCACCATGCCGGTTTTCCTTTAATTGATTATTGGCTGAGCCGGCGATTACTTTCGCCTTTAACTGAGGAATTGTTTCGTCATTTAAAATGGCGCCTAAAGCACAAGGTGAAAACACATCACATTCGACAGCATAAATATCGGCAGGATCTACAGCTTCTGCCCCAAATTCCTCTTGAACTCTTTTCACTGCTTCTTTATTAATATCTGTTACGATCAGTTTTGCCCCTTCTTCAGAAAGAAAACGGCAAAGATGATAAGCAACATTGCCGACTCCTTGAACAGCGACCACTTTTCCTTCCAATGAATCATTTCCAAAGTATTCTGATACAGCTGCTTTCATCCCTTTGTAAATGCCGTAAGCCGTCGCCGGTGAAGGATTTCCCGATGATCCAAAAGCCGGAGAAACACCTGTTACGAATTCCGTTTCTTGGTAAATAATATCCATATCTTCTACTGTTGTACCCACATCTTCCGCCGTTATATACCTGCCATTTAATCCTTGAATAAATCGCCCGTAAGCACGAAACTTTTCTTCACTTTTATCGCTTTTCGGATTACCGATAATAACTGCTTTTCCGCCTCCTAAATTTAAACCGCTGGCGGCATTTTTGTAAGTCATTCCCTTGGCAAGTCTTAAGGCATCAATAATAGCTGCTTCTTCTGAGACGTATGTCCACATTCTTGTTCCCCCAAGAGCAGGTCCTAAGGTTGTATCATGTATGGCAATAATCGCTTTTAGACCTGAATTTTTATCTTGAACAAAATGCAATTCCTCATAATCAAACTCTTCCATATACCGAAAAATATCCATTGCTGCAACTCTCCTCCTGTTTGTAAAATTGAACTCATAGAATATACTGCAAAAACAATGCCATTATAGGTGAAAATAATAATGATTCATACCAAAAACGTTTTTCGCATAAAATTTTGTCTAAAACCCCATTTTATACAACAAAAATCGAGGGCTTGGACAAAAATCCGGACTTGGGTTTCAACCGATAATGATGAAAACATCTGTTGATTCTTGCAAGTATTTGCAAACCATGCAAAATTCCGCTTGCAAGAAATTGCAATTATAAGCCGTATTTTTCCATTTTATAATATAAAGTTCGAATCGAAACTCCCAGCTCTTTGGCCGTTTTTGTTTTATTTCCACGATGTTTATGTAAAATATGGCTAATAATCCTTTTCTCAAAGTTCTCCACCAAAGTATACAACGGTAAAGACGCTTCGTTCGGATGATCTTGCTCTTGATTTTTTTGAAAGTTATATCCGAGTTTTGACAGATGCTTTATATCTATCCTATTTTCACTATAGTCCATAAAAATAATTGCACGACCGAGTATATTTTCCAATTCACGAACATTTCCCGGCCAAGCATAGCGTTTTAACAGTTCAGCTGCTTCATTCGTTATGCCCTCGACGTTTCTGCCGTAGTCATGATTTATTTTTTTGATTAAATGATCACAGAGCAACGGGATATCCTCTAAACGGGACCTTAAAGGTGGTATGTATATTGGAATTCGGTTAAGTCGATAAAATAAATCCTCCCGAAAATTCCCCTTGCGTATTTCTTGTTCAAGATTTTTGTTCGTAGCCGCAATAATTCTCACTTGAATCGAAATCGGCTTCGTTCCACCGACACGAATAATTTCCCGTTCTTGTAACACCCTTAACAATTTTGCTTGTGTACTCAATGATAACTCGCCAATTTCGTCAAGGAAAATACTCCCATTATTTGCTTCTTCAAAATAACCTTTTTTCCCGCCACGTTTTGCACCGGAAAAGGCTCCTTCTTCATAGCCAAACAGTTCACTTTCTAATAATGATTCAGAAATTGCCGCACAATTAACACGAATAAAATGGTTATATTTGCGACCACTTTCATTGTGGATTGCATGGGCAAATAATTCCTTTCCAGTACCTGATTCACCTCTTAGCAAAACCGTTGCCGGGGTCTTGGCCGCGATTCTTGCCTGCTCAATGGCAATAAGCATCTCTTCAGATCGTCCGACAATATCGTCAAAGTTATATTTCGCCTCCAATGTCCGAATTCGTTCTTTTGCTCTTTGTAATTCGGTTGTCAGCTCCCGAATTTCCGACATATCATGAATGATTCCGACACTGCCTTTTAGCTGACCATCCACAATAATGGGGGCAACATTAACCGCAACCTCTTTTTTCTTAGGACCGACAAGCATTTTAACCCCTCGAACCGGTTTTTTTGTTTTTAGTACATGAAAATGCATGCTCTCCCCTTTATAAATATCTGTAGTTGCAGGCTTTCCTAGTACATCTTCTTCCGTTAATCCGGTTATCCGAGTATAGGCGGGGTTAATTAAAATCCCATTTCCGTTTTCATCAACAACGGATATTGCATCATTACTGGAATGGATAATCGCCTTAAGCATGACATCGCCTTTTATTGTTTCACTTTGTAATTCTCGAATCAATTGTTCTTTTTCTTTAAAAAGGTGAACGATCATTTCGGCGATTGACCCCGGAACGATGATAAAATCCTCCTTAAACTGTTGAAGTTCTTGGTATACTTGTTCATCACCCGTCACATCAATAATGATATCAATTTCTTTATCAATAAATGTACGCCAATCGTTCCCGTACGGAATCCCTTCTTTTTTTGCAATAAGAATCCCGGGTGCCTGCAAATTTTTATCAATGATCACCCTCGTTTTTAGCGTCTTCATTTCACTTAAAAGGTTCAAAATTGCAGTACCGCCTTTTCCGGCTCCAATTACCATGACGCTTTGCAAAACCCCACCCCCACGCTCTAGCTCTACTATAAAATTGCGTAGTCCGCAATTCTTTGTTTCCTAACATGGTTTGCCTATAGGAGTAACAAAAAAATGCGATTACATAGCCCCTGCCCGTAACGGAAATGTCGATTGAAACAAAGATAAATCCATTATGGGTATTATACCACAACGGGTCTATTTGCAAGGGTAGAAATGAAAGAATTAGGAAAATAAACACGACTTTATCTTGCAATGGAGTAAATAGTGGATGAACAAAAAGTCAGTTTTCTTGACATTCCATTCGTTTTTTATCATATTGAATGCATAATATTATTAAAGGGGGATTTCAATGGGCCGTGTTTTCGCATTTTTTCTTGCAGCAATCCCCATTAGCTTATCAGTCATCGGTGTGAAATTAATCCGGGACAGCTTGTTTCAAATCATTTATTGGCCGTTTGCTTTTCCTTGGCTACAAACGATTGTCGGGATTGTCCTGTTTTTGTTGGGTCTTTCCTTTATCGGCGGATTTATTTACCACCGTGATAAAAAAAGAAATAAAGTGACAAAACGCCGCTTTACCCGTCGGTAAAATAGTCGGCGTTTTTGTTCACTTACACGGTTTTTAATTCCTTTGCTTTTTTCGGAAAATCAGTGATTATCGCATGTGTATTACAATTCAAAAACCTCTTTATATCTTCATCTTGATTGACTGTGTATGGACGGACTTTTATTCCATGATTTTGCGATAATGTAATCAATTCATCGGGGATGACCCGATAATTCGGGTGGATCCCCTTAGCACGAATCGATTGAGCATAAATCCAAGGCATAAACAGACCTTCAGCATATAAGGGAGCCGTTTCAATTTCAGGAGCAAGTCGATAACAGTAAACAAGGGAGTAATGATTAAAAGAAGAAAAAATGACTCGCTCTTCCAATTTATTTTTTTTGACCATAGCCACCGTTTTCTCTTCTAATTCATAATTGGAAATTGATTTCGTTTTAAACTCTATATTTACAAATAAATTAGTGCCTTTGAACCATTCAAAAAACTCGTTCAAGGTCGGGATTTCTGCTTTAAATTGACCATTTTGAAATTTCGCTCCCGCATTCAACTTTTTAATATCTTTCAATAACAAATTATTTATATACCCTTTACCGTCAGTCGTTCTATCTACTTTTTCATCATGAATAATGATGACTTCTCCATCTTTTGTTAATTGAACATCCAATTCAATACCGTCTGCACCGGCCCGTTCTGCCTCTTGAAAAGAAATCATTGTATTTTCAGGGTGCGTACCTGCTGAACCGCGATGCCCAAAAATATATGTCATGCTAACACCCGCTTTGCTTGTTTTAATTTTATTTTACACAGCTCTAATTTCCTCGTAAACTTTGTCCAATACATACTTTAGGAAGCTTGGTGTTCCAGCCGCAATTTGTCTGCAACCATCGCGATGAACTCGGAATTTGTCGGCTTTGCTTTTGACATACTTACGGTATATCCAAACAAATTTGATATCGATTCAATATTGCCGCGGGACCACGCTACTTCAATGGCATGACGGATGGCCCGTTCTACCCTGCTGGCTGTCGTATTGTATTTTTTAGCAATATCCGGATATAACACTTTTGTAATTGAACCTAATAATTCGATATCATTGTACACCATCGAGATCGCATCCCTTAAATACATATATCCTTTAATATGGGCTGGTACGCCGATTTCATGAATAATATTGGTAATACTGGCATCCAGACTTTTGTTGGCGCGGGGTTGAATAACCGCTTGACTCAAATTATTGTTTGCCATATTATTTTTCGGTAAAAGACCGATTCTAAAAACATTTCGGATTTGTTCAACCAACTGGTCCATATTGAACGGTTTTAAAACAAAATATGATGCACCCAATTCAAGTGCTTTTTTTGTGACATCTTCTTGACCAAATGCGGTTAGCATAATAACTTTTGGCATGTATTCTTTTTCCTTTAATCGTTCTAAAACCGCAAGACCATCCAAATGAGGCATAATAATATCCAATAATAAAACATCCGGTTTTAATTGATCAATCATTTTTAAACAATCTTGCCCATTAAATGCTATATCAACAACTTCCATCCCTTCTTGACTATTTATGTAATTTTTTAATAAATTAGTCAGTTCTTTATTGTCATCAACAATACAAACTTTAATATTTTCCACAAGACATCCTCCCTATACAAAATCTCTTTATTCATTGTAAATAAAATTTTCGACACTTCCAATAAAAATCCCTTTAATTTTTTAAAAAAATGTCCTTTTTCCTATATTTCTTACTTTTTTCTACAACATGTGACATTTTTCTTTTTTTATCGGTAAAAATTTCAATTTGGCCCACTTCGAATTTTAGGTAAAAGCGAAAAAAAAACGAGAAGCCCGTTTGGGTCTCGTTTAACTTGCTTTTTCTTCATTCTCATATATATTTATGCCGGCTTCATTTAACATCCACTCAATATGAACGCCGTAGCCGCTTGTCGGATCATTGACAAAAACATGGGTTACCGCCCCGATCAATTTACCGTCCTGAATGATTGGACTACCACTCATTCCTTGGACAATTCCCCCCGTTTTTTCCAATAGCTTCGGATCCGTTATTTTTAATACCATTCCTTTTGTGGCCGGAAATTTTTGTGGAATGGAACTGATGATTTCAATATCAAACAATTCCACTTTGTCATTATCAACAACAGTCAATATTTTTGCCGGTCCTTTTTTTACTTCATGGGATAATGCAATTGGAATCGGCTCATTCATAACCGGATTCGATAAAGTTTTATGGATTGTTCCATATATGCCAAACTGATTATTTTTTTCGATATTCCCAATCGTATTCCTTTGATTTAAAAATTTGGCCAATTTTTCCCCCGGTACACCATTCGCACCTTTTTGAATGGAGGTTACGGTTGAAGGAACAATATATCCATCTTTTACAACGATCGGTAATTTTGTATCCATATCTGATATGACATGTCCCAGCGCCCCATATTTTTTCGACTTTGGATCATAAAATGTTAATGTTCCAATTCCGGCGGCTGAGTCACGAATATAGAGACCTAATTTGTAATTACTATCCCCTTTTTCTTGCTGTGGTGTTAATTGGGTTTCGAATTCTTTATCTTCTCTTTGAATGCCTAGTTGCAAAGGTTCCCCTTTTTCCCCCGCTTCTTGTACGAAGGAACCCACTTCATTGATGGATTCAATGGTTTTTCCGTTAATTTTTGTAATTAAGTCACCGATTTTAATCCCTGCTTCTTCACCAGGGGAAACCTTACCTGCATCGGTCTCTACTTGATGATAACCGACGACCAAAACCCCTTTTGAATTTATTTTTACACCAATGGATTGTCCGCCGGGGATGACCTTAAAATCCTTCAACACGTTTACATGTACTTTTTTGATTGGTAAACCTGCTATATGGTAAACGACTTCACTTTCACCTTTTTGTTTTGCTTGAAGCTGTATTTCATTTTCCTTTTGAAGTTGTAGATGATCCCGGTCACCATTCGCCTCTACAAAAGTTGCAGTGGGTAAAGTGAAAGTCTGCCCTTCAAAAAACGTGATCTCATTCGGTATTTTCAGTATTCTTCCGACTGGTGAAAAAAAAGTAAGTAAAACGAAAGAAACAAGGAGAATATACCCAAATCTTTTTCTAATTTTGTCTCTGTCCATTTCCATCCACTCTCCTCGCTTCATGTCCACACAAAGGTTACATTTATAATCTTGCCGATAAAGCAAGCAATTATAATGACAGAAATAAAAAAAATACTGTAGAGAATGGATATTTTTGGACGAACTCTTATTTATACTTTTAAAAATGAACTTATCAATTTAACTGAGCGTATTTTTTAATTCCGCAGCACTTTGTAACATCTCTTTCGCATGTTGTTCGGTTGCTGTCGTAATTTGTGCACCCGAAATCATCCGGGCCAGTTCACCGATCCGTCCCTCTTCAGTTAACTTGGACAGGATGGTTTTTGTCCGATTGCCCTTTACTTCTTTTTTAATTAAGATATGATGATCGGACATCGCCGCAACTTGCGGTAAATGGGTAATGGATAGCACTTGAGAACCAACTGATATTTGGTAAATCTTTTCGCCGATTGCTTGGGCAACACGACCGCTTACACCTGTATCCACTTCATCAAAAATGATCGAAGTAATTCCTTGATGTGAAGAAAAGATGGTTTTTAATGCCAGCATGATTCGGGACAATTCACCACCCGAAGCAATTTTTGTCAACGGTTTCGGCGGTTCACCCGGGTTTGTACTCATATAAAATTCAACCTGGTCCATTCCGTTCGGATAAAACTTTTGGGACTGTTCTAAGAAGTATACATGAAAAACCGTTTTTTCCATATAAAGACTTTTTAATTGTTGATGAATAGCATGGGCAAGTTTTTTGGCAGTTTTTTTCCGTAAATCCGTTAAATTTTTTCCTTCTACTGCTAAATCTTTTTCCACAGACTTTAGTTTTTTATTCAACGATTCAATATGATTTTCTTTATTGGAAATCATTTCAATTTCTTCTTCAATTTTTGAAGCATATTCAAGAATCATTTCAATTGTTTGACCGTATTTTCTCTTCAATTGGTTAATTTCATTTAAACGAGTCTCTATTTCATTCAACCGGTTTGGATCAAATTCCATTTCATCTAATTGTGATCGGAGTGAATGAACCACATCCTCTAACTGATAAAAACTGTTGGATATAATTTGTCGAGTATCATTGTAGGCTTCATCAATGCCGGCTGCTTCTTCAATATTGGAAAGAGCTAAACTGACCCAATCCAAACCTTTTTGCTCACCTTGTAAAGCTTCATATGCGGTAAGAATGGAATGATAAAGTTTTTCAAAATTATTCAGTTTCCTTTTTTCCGTTAATAATTCTTCATCTTCGCCAATGGTAAGTTCAGCATTGGTAATTTCCTCGAGCTGAAATGTTAATAAATCTAATCGTTGGGCCATCAGTTGTTCATTTTGGGTAAGGGCAGCAATATCCTTTTTGATTTTTTCATATTCGCGATAAAGCGTTTGATATTCAGTTAATGCTTTTTGAACAGCTTGTCCACCAAATTGATCAAGTAAAGTCAGATGGTTTTTTTCATCCATAAGTTCTTGATTTTCATGTTGTCCGTGAATGTCAACTAATGTGCGGCCGATTTCCCGGAGTGTTGCAATGGTAACTAGTTTTCCGTTTATTCGACAAACACTTTTACCGGAAGCGTACATGTCCCTTTTGAGAACAATCATACCATCTTCCATTTCGATTCCAAAAACGGCTAATTTTTCAATGGAAGGATGATCATCTTCAACTAAAAATAACCCTTCTATCTCCGCTTTTTCTTCCCCGTGCCGAACAAAATCAGACGAGCCTCTCCCACCGATCAAAAGATGAATTGCATCGATAATGATTGATTTTCCTGCACCGGTTTCTCCGGTTAATACAGTGAAACCTTTTTGAAATGAAATTGAAATTGATTCAATGATCGCAAAGTTTTTTATCGCAAGTTCTGCCAACAAGTTTTTCCCTCTCCTTTATTGACTACATTTTTTGAAGTTGGATGTATTGGCCGTTACGCAAGCATATTGATTAATCTATCTTTAATTCGTTCCCCGTCTTCCGGTGTAGCAACAATAATCAAACAAGTATCATCTCCGCAAACAGTTCCTAAAATTTCATCCCAATCAAGTTGGTCAATCAAATTCCCTACCGCATTCGCATTACCCGGTATCGTTTTTAAAATGATAAAATGATCGACCATACTTATTTTTACAAAGGCATCGACTAAAAGTTTTTGCAATTTTTCCATTGGGTTATATCTTTGATCCGATGGGAGACTATACTTATAAAGTCCGTTTTTTGATGGTATTTTCACGAGATGAAGCTCTTTGATGTCACGGGAGATTGTGGCTTGCGTTACATTAAAGCCGGCGTTTTTTAATTGTTCAACAAGTTCATCCTGTGTTTCAATATCATATTTGGCTATGATTTCCCGTATTTTTAAATGACGTTGCAGTTTACTCATCATTTCACCCGCTTAAATAATCATTATTTTATTTTCTATATTTATTTTACATAAAAATTTTGTCGGTGGAAAAATATGAAGATGAAAATTAACTGTTTCTCTATGATGTTCGCGTTATTAGCGATCCGGTAGAGCTCATCTTATTTGTTGTTGCCTTTCATTTCCCCTTACCCTGCCCCCTGCTTATCCTTATTATAAGGGAAACAAAGACATTTAAAAATGGTCTTTTTGTAAGTGCAATAGGAAATAATTATGGCCGCCGTATTTATACAGGGATTTTTGAATTTAAAAAAAGAGAGGTTATTCCTCTCTTTTTCCATGTTTCAATTGATTGTGGGCGTCAATGACAAGCTCGGCTATTGGTGTCTGAAACTGATTCTTTCCTTTTACTCCCTCATTGTAACCCGGCCATTTTAAATGGAGTAAAAATTCGATATTCCCATCTCCGCCGGTAATTGGCGAATAATCGATATTCAGGCAATCAAATCCTTCATTTAAGGAAAATTGAAGAATATCCTCTATAACCATCTCATGAACTTTCCGATCCCTGACAATGCCTTTTTTACCAACCAGTTCTTTGCCCGCTTCAAATTGAGGTTTAATCAGTGCCACAATGTCACTGTTCGGAACTAATATCTTTTTTAGCGGTGGCAAAATACGTTTTAAGGAGATAAAGGAAACATCAATACAAGCAAATTCAGGCATTTCCCTTGATAAATCTTCAGGTTTTAAATAACGGAAATTTGTTCGTTCCATGACGATAACCCGTTTATCTTGACGCAGTTTCCATGCCAGCTGATTATAGCCGACATCAACAGCATAACAATATTTTGCCCCGTTTTGGAGTGCACAATCGGTAAACCCACCGGTTGAAGCTCCGATATCGATGATAATTTTACCTTTAACGGTCAGATCAAATACCTTTAATGCTTTTTCGAGCTTATACCCGCCTCTTGAAACATATGGCATTTGTTTTCCTTTAATTGATATGTCAATATCTTTTGGCACCTTGACTCCGGGCTTATCCAATCTTTGTTCATTGGAATACACGGTACCTGCCATAATTGCCCTTTTTGCTTTTTCTCTTGTTTCAAAAAAGCCACGTTCATTGAGCAAAATATCCAATCTTTCTTTTTCCAAATTCCTCAAGCCCTTTTTTCTGTTTTTGCAACATCGTTCTTATAGTTTGAACAATATGATCGGAAGTTAATCCGATTTCATTCAACAGTTCATGGACTTCCCCGTGATCAATAAATTGATCCGGGATGCCCAGCCTCATGATTTGATTCGAATAGCCGTTATCATGGGCAAATTCCAAGACTGAACTGCCGAAACCACCTTGTAATACGCCTTCTTCAACAGTAAGAACAGGTAGTCCTTTTTCAAAAATGCGATTTAACAATTTTTCATCCAGCGGCTTGATAAAACGGGCATTGACGACCATTGCTTGAATTCCGGTTTTTTCTAATTTTTTCCTTGCTTCCAGCGCCATCGGGATTGTTGTCCCAAACGTTAAAATTGCGGCATCCTTACCATCTTTTAAAACTTCCCATGAACCGATCGGAATCTCTTTTAGTTCATCGTCAAGAGTAACCCCGTAACCATTGCCTCTCGGAAACCGCATGGCTATAGGTCCGTCATCATATTTAACAGCCGTATACACCATATGTCTGCCCTCATTTTCATCTTTAGGCATCATCAATACCATGTTTGGAACACTTCTTAAAAAGGCGATATCGAACACGCCTTGATGGGTATCGCCGTCCGCACCAACGAGTCCTGCCCGATCGATGCCAAAAAATACATTTAAATTTTGCCGACAGATGTCATGGACAATTTGGTCATAAGCCCGTTGCAGAAAAGTCGAATAGATCGTTAAATAAGGTTTCATATTTTGCGTTGCCAGTCCGGCAGCCAATGTTGTGGCATGTTGCTCGGCAATGCCGACATCAATCACCCGATCCGGAAATTCAGCTTGAAACCCTTCTAATTTTGATCCAACTGTCATTGCCGGTGTAATCGCAACAATCCTTTTATCATCTCTGGCCAATTCACGAACGGTTTCACTGACAACTTTACTCCAAGCAGGTGGACTATTAACCGGTTTTATAAAATCGCCAGTTTCAATTTTATATGGACCGGTCCCATGCCAAGTTCCCACTTTATCATTTTCGGCCGGATAATATCCTTTTCCTTTTTTTGTGACAACATGAAGTAACACCGGACCATTCGTTTTTTTCGCATAGGTCAGGTTTTCGAACAAATCTTCAAAATTATGTCCGTCAATTGGTCCCAGATAGGTAAAACCGAGCTCTTCAAAGAACATCCCAGGCACAAATAAATATTTGAAGCTATCTTTCAGACGTTCTGCTTTAGATGCCACTAATCCGCCAACAGCCGGGATTCTTTTCAAGAAAGCTTCGACTTCATCTTTCGCCCAATTGTATTTCCCTGCCGTTCGGAGTCTTCCAAGCATATTGTGCACGGCCCCGACATTTGGCGCAATGGACATTTCATTATCATTTAAGATAACAATGATATTCTTCTTTTCATGTCCGATATGATTTAATGCTTCCAGTGCCATACCACCGGTTAATGCCCCATCACCAATTACCGGTACGATAAAATGCTTTTCACCTTTAAGATCACGGGCAATTGCCATTCCCATTGCGGCAGAAAGACTCGTTGAACTATGACCCGTTTCCCAGATGTCATGTTCACTTTCATTTCGTTTTGGAAAACCACTTAAGCCCTTATATTTCCTTAATGTGCCAAAATCTTTCGCCCTGCCTGTTAGAATTTTATGGACATAACTTTGATGACCAACATCCCAAATAATTTTATCACGCGGACTTTCGAAAACTTTATGCAAAGCAATCGTTAACTCAACAACACCTAAGTTGGGGCCAATGTGACCACCGGTTTTAGACAAGTTTTCAATTAAAAATTTACGAATTTCTTCACTTAATTGTTTCAACTCAGCAATAGACATGTCACGGAGAAAAGAAGGACTCGTTATGGATTTTAGATCCATATTGGATCACTCACTTTCATTTCAAATTCCGGAAAAAAGTTTTAATGCTATTCTCTATATTATAACAGTATCCATTCATTCTACAAGAAGTTAACTTTTGTTTTGGACAAAAGCAGTTAGCGATCTCGTTTGGCGATCAATTCCGTAATAAAGGAAAGTTGTCCGGTATCAATCGGCAAGGATTCAAGGATTCCTTCTGCTTTAGCAATATGTTCTTTTAATTTATTTTTTGCACCATTAAGAGTAAGGATCTTCGGATACGTACTTTTCTGCTTTTCTCGGTCACTTCCAACGTCTTTTCCGATCTGTTCGATTGTTCCTTCAACATCTAATATATCGTCGCGAATTTGAAAGGCGAGTCCAATATGATAGCCGAATTGCTCCAATAAATCGATTGTGGCTTTATCAGCGTCTGCTAAAATGGCACCGACTTTGACACAAAAAGTAAGTAATTTTCCGGTTTTATGGGTATGAATATATTCCAGTTCAGTCAATTGTAAATTTTGATTTTCCCCTTCCATATCTGCTATCTGACCCGCTACCATTCCTTCCGGGCCACTCGCTTTTGCCAATTCGTTAATAATTGCCAATCTCTTTTCTGCAGAAAGCTGTTTTATTTCTGAAATAATTTGGAAACTATAGGTCAATAAACCATCTCCCGCCAAAATTGCTGTTGCCTCGCCATACATTTTATGATTTGTCGGTTTGCCTCTGCGAAAATCATCATTATCCATCGCAGGGAGATCATCATGAATAAGTGAGTACGTATGAACCATCTCAACGGCACAGGCAACAGGCAAGCCGATTGCTACATCTTTTTTGAAAGCAGCAAGCGTTGAAAAAATTAGCATTGGACGGATTCTTTTTCCTCCTGCTTGTAATGAATAATCCATAGCATTTTTTAAAGTTTCTGGTGTTTTTAAGCGTTGAATCATTATTTTTAGCTCTTTATTGACCGTTTCCAAATAGTTTGCCAAGTGATCAGGATATTTTTGCAACTTTAATCCACCTCATTGATTGAGAAATTGTCAATTTCCCCGTTATCCTTTAATATTTCCGTCAATTGTTCTTCCACGTTTTTTAATTTTTGATGGCAGATTTTTGCTAATTCCATACCTTCTTTATATTTGGCAATAGCCGTTTCTAAAGGGACATCTCCACCTTCTAAAATATCGACTATCCCTTCTAATTTTTCCATTGCTTCTTCAAATGTTAAATTTTCCTTTTCTGTTTTTCCCGGAATTTCACTCATCTTGTTTCTTCCTCTCTTTCAATGATTTTTGCCTTTAACGTTCCATCAGTCAATGTCACTTTGATCGAATCACCGACTTTTACATTATTAATTGATTTAATAATGTGATCTTCACTATCATAGGCGATTGAATAGCCCCGTTCCATCACTTTCAAAGGACTAAGAACATTTAATGTTGAAACTTGGCTGAGAAATTCCTTTTCTTTTAATTTAAAAATTGCTTCAAACGATCGGCTCATACGCTTTTCTTGTTGTCCGAGTTTATTATTGGCAGCATCAAACTGTCCTTGAGGATGGTTTGATTTTAGCCGCTGTTCAAGATACTTCATTTTTTGATTTGTATCAGCAATTTTCTGTTTTAGCAGCCGATTTGCCTGTTCTACCGTTCTGTCCAGATGTTCCGTTTTTTGCTCGAACAATTTTTGCGGGTAGCGAAAGGCATAAGATTTTGTTAGTCGGTCGAGACGTTTAGATTCGACATTAATTCTTTCTTTTATTGCCCGGATTAACCGAATTTTTCGATTTAATATTCTTTCAATCAAATCATCAATATTCGGCACGGCCAGTTCAGCTGCCCCGGTTGGAGTTGGTGCCCGCAGATCTGCAACAAAATCAGCGATCGTTGTATCCGTCTCGTGTCCGACAGCAGAAATGACAGGAATCTCGGAAGCGAAAATGGCCCTTGCCACCTCCTCCTCATTAAATGCCCATAATTCTTCAATTGATCCTCCTCCGCGCCCAACAATAAGGAGATCTGCTTCCTTTCTTGAATTGGCCGTTTCAATGGCGGATACAATCGAGGCTGCAGCGGCATTTCCTTGTACAAGAGCCGGATAAATGATAATTTTGGCAATCGGATACCTTCTTTTTATCGTTGTAAGAATATCGCGAATGGCTGCACCGGTAGGAGAAGTAACGACGCCTACTGTTTTTGGATAAAGAGGGAGCGGTTTTTTTCGGTCTTTATTAAATAAACCTTCTTTGCTCAACTTTTCCTTCAGTTGTTCAAACGCTAAATATAAAGCACCAATTCCTTCCGGTTCCATTTCTTTAACATAAATTTGGTATTGTCCGCTCGGTTCATAGACAGTTACTTCACCGTGCAATAACACGGTCATGCCGTTTTCAGGTTCGAAGCGTAGTTTCTTAGCTTGGGATGAAAACATAACAGCTAAAATTCTTGCTTTATTATCTTTTAAAGTGAAATACAAATGTCCGCTCGTATGTTTTTTATAATTGGATATTTCACCTTTGACAAAAACGTCTTGAAGATGGGGATCAAAATCAAATTTTCGTTTAATATATCTCGTTAAGGCCTGAACAGTTAAATATTGAACTTTTTCCATATGTAAACCCCTCAATCACAAAAAAAACCATTGTGAAATCTGAATATCATAATAATAGTTTACTAAAAATAAGAGAAGCAGTCACCGATTTCTGGCACTGCTTTTCTATTTCTTATTTTCATTTAGCGGTATATTTCATAGCCGCTTTTACAGTGTTGGCCAAAAGCATTGTTATTGTCATCGGTCCAACCCCACCGGGAACCGGCGTTATATAAGAAGCTTTATTTTTTACCTCATCATATAAAACATCGCCGCATAGTTTTCCTTCCTCATTTCGATTCATACCAACATCAATAACGACGGCACCTTCTTTTACATAATCTGCAGTAATGCGGTTCGCTTGTCCAATCGCACTGACTAATACGTCAGCTTGTCTTGTAATTGAAGGTAGGTCAACTGTTTTGGAATGGCAATAGGTAACTGTTGCATTTTCCCCCAGCAATAATTGTCCCATCGGTTTCCCGACAATATTACTTCTTCCGATAACGACAGCATGCTTTCCTGTCAAATCTATATGTATTTCCTTCAACATTTCAATGATTCCAAGTGGCGTACATGGAACAAAAGTATCTTCGCCGGTTAACAGTTTACCGACATTAAGCGGATGAAAGCCATCGACATCTTTATCCGGATGAATTGCTTCAATAACCACCTTTGGATTTATTTGATTCGGTAAAGGCAATTGAACTAAAATTCCGTGAATCTCCTTATTTTCATTCAGTTCTTTGATCCTGGCCAGCAAAAATTCTTCAGTAATATTCTCTTCATATTTAAGTAACAAAGAATAAATGCCAACTTCTTTACAAGCCCTTTGTTTGTTTCTGACATAGGTTTGACTGGCCGGATCGTCTCCAACCAAAATAACAGCTAAACCGGGTGTAATCCCTTTTGCTTTTAGTTCCACGACCGCCTGTTTCAATTCTTCTCTCTTTTTACCGGCAATTGCTTTCCCGTCAATGATTTGACCAGCCATAATTTCTCCCTCCAAAAAATTGATTATTTTCCCAATGTTTCCATGACCTTTGCTAAAACTCCGTTAATAAAGCGACTCGATTTTTCATCACCAAATCTTTTCGCAATTTCAACGGCTTCATTAATTGATACGGTATATGGAACATCTTCCATATATTTCATCTCATAAACAGCAATCCGTAATAAATTTCTGTCGACATTCGCCAAACGGTCAAGTGACCAATTTTCTAAATGGTCGGTAATGATTTGATCTAACTCATGCAAATGTTCCACCGTACCGAAAAACAATTTTTTTAAAAACACATCATCACTGTCTTTTCCGAGAACATGGCGATACGCATTTTCCGGATCGGATTTCCCGACATCCACTTGAAAAACCGCTTGTAACGCTTTTTCTCTTGATGTTCTCCTATTCATTTATAAAGTACTCCTTTTCAAACATAAGTTTTGATTTTGAACCATACATTTCTCACATTATACGAATGAAACTACTCAAAATCATAGCATAAATGATTGAAAAAAGGAAAGAGTGCACAGAGGAATTTTGCAAAATAGGAGAGGAGGTTTTATTCTGTGGAAGAGAAAATTGGAACTTCGGGAGTTAAAGTGACTTTAGCATACAAAAAGCAGGAACATAAGTTCCTGCTTTTTGTATTATTCAACGACCGGATTTTGTTGTTCTTCTTTTTGCGTTTCAAAATTGACGTTTACAATATGGATATTTACTTCATCTGTTTCCAACCCGGTCATATTGTACAAAGCTTGTCGAATATTTTCTTGAATACTTTGTGCTACTTTCGGAATGGAAACACCGAAGTTCAGAATACAATACACATCAATTTTAATTTGATTGTCAGACAAATCAACACGAATCCCTTTTCCATGGTTTTTCTTCCCTAATCGTTCAACAACACCTGCGGCAAAGTTACCGCGCATCGTCGCCACCCCATCAATTTCCGATGCGGCAATTCCGGCGATCACTTCAATCACTTCAGGTGCAATTTCAATTTTTCCTAAACCATCCAGATTCATTTCCAATGCATTATTTTCGGGCATCAGCTTACACCACCTTAGGCATTATTTTTCATTACGTCATACATTTCAAGGAATTTTGTATTGAAATCCCCTGATTTAAACGCTTGATGTTCGAGCACCTTTAAATGGAATGGAATTGTCGAATAAATTCCCTCGATAACAAATTCACCCAACGCCCGTTCCATTTTCTTAATCGCTTCTTCCCTTGTAGGCGCATGGACAATCAGTTTAGCGATCATTGAATCATAGTAAGGCGGAATGGCGTATCCGGGATATGCGGCCGAGTCAACCCGAACACCGGGACCACCCGGGGCAAGATACATGTTAATCTTTCCCGGAGACGGCATGAAATTTTTCTCGGGATTTTCTGCATTAATTCTGCACTCGATTGCCCATCCATTAAAGGTGACGTCTTCTTGTTTCAATGTGAGTTCTTTTCCACTGGCAACAAAAATTTGTTCTTTTATTAAATCGACACCGGTAATCAACTCTGTAACAGGATGTTCAACTTGAATCCGGGTATTCATCTCCATAAAGTAGAATTTTTTCTCCCGGTAATCATATATAAATTCTACCGTACCTGCACCTGTATAATCAACTGCTTTTGCTGCTTTAACTGCCGCTTCTCCCATTTTATTCCGAATTTCCGGGGTTAATGCCGGAGATGGTGCTTCTTCGATCAATTTTTGCAATCTTCTTTGTACAGAGCAATCCCGTTCCCCTAAGTGAATCACATTGCCGTAATTATCTGCTAAAACTTGAATTTCAACATGGCGAAAATCTTGAATATATTTTTCCAAATAAACGCCGGGATTCCCGAATGCTGTTAGTGCCTCTTGTCTTGTGATATTGATGCCTTTAACTAATTCCTCTTCATTCATGGCAACTCGGATTCCTTTACCACCACCGCCGGCTGTAGCTTTGATTATGACAGGATAACCAATTTCGGATGCCAGTTTCAGTGCGTCGTCCATATCTTCAACAATTCCATTGGATCCGGGAACAATTGGTACGCCGGCCTTTCTCATCGTTTCCCGGGCAACATCTTTTGTCCCCATCTTGGCAATTGCATCACCGCTTGGACCAATGAAAACAAGTCCGCATTCTTTAACTAAATTAGCAAAGTTCTCATTTTCAGCCAAAAATCCATAACCCGGATGGATTGCTTCACATCCCGTTAATTTAGCAACACTTATGATGTTCGCCATATTTAAGTAACTGTCTTTGGATGGATTTGGACCAATACAATAAGCTTCATCTGCCATTTGTACATGAAGAGCCTCTTGATCAGCTTGAGAGTAGACGGCTACTGTCCGAATATCAAGTTCCCTGCAGGCTCGAATAATGCGGACAGCAATTTCCCCCCGATTGGCAATTAAAATTTTTTTTAACACGTTAACCACCTCTTAATCTACCTTAACTAAAAACAGAGGTTGGCCAAATTCGACTAGTTGACCATTTTTGACAAGGATTTCGACAATTTCCCCATCTACATCTGCCTCAATTTCATTAAATAATTTCATGGCTTCGACAATGCATACAACCGAATCACTTTTTACTTTCGAACCGACTTTCACATATGGTTCTGCATCTGGAGATGGTGACGCATAAAAGGTTCCTACCATCGGAGACGTAATTTTATGAAGGTTTTCTTCAGGTGCATTTGTTTTTTCCAATTGGGCTGCCGGATTCGCTTTTGCCGATTCCACCACTTCTTGTATCGGTTGATCGGCTTGCGGTTGATTGGTCGATTGATCAATGAAAGTGTTTACAGGTTCAACTTTAATAGGTTCAACCGTTTTAACTTGAACAGGTTGGTTTTTTTTCATTACTAATTTTAATCCATCATATTCATATTTAAATTCATCAATATTTGATTGATCAACAAGCCTGATCAATTCACGGATTTCTTGAACTTTTAACATGTCTACACCCCTTAAATTATGACTAGCTACTAATAGTATACAATAAAATTTTACTGTAGTACATTGGGATTGACAAGCAAATCGTCATTAAGCAAAAAAATTACTTTTTAAAAAGAAAAAGTGCTCCTAATGTTGGAACACTGTATCGTAAAAATATTTTTTTGTTTTGTTCGCTTATTCGACAAGCACCATGCTGTTTTTTTATTTCGTTTCATTTTCACTCTGGAATGCAACCGTAACAGATGAATTACCCATTTCCTTTTTTACAATTTTTATAATCTCATTCGCTTTTGCTTTTGAAGGCTCTTCCCCTTTGACAGTAACTAGCACTTCAGATTCATCTGCTTGAACAAGTGCATCTTCATAACCTAATGTTTGAATAATTAAGTTTTCGATAAACGCCTCTTTTTCGGCAATTTTTTGAAGGCGATTCATTTCATCTTTTGCTTCACTTCTTTCCTCTGCTGAAAGATCAGTAGAGCCGGCCACTTCCTCCAATTGTTCTAATTTTTTGCTCCGCTCATCTTGCGTTTGCAAGCGAATTTCTTCAAACACTTCATTTTTTGCATCCGTAATCGTGGTATTTTTTGTGTCACTACTCTTTTCTTTTTCAGTCACTTTTTTACTATCTGCTTTTTCTTCCTTGCTAACATCAACATTGGCAAGATTATTATTATTAGTTGGTTCCGCTGTTATATAATAAACGGATAACACAACAACCAAACTTAACATCGTTAATAACCAAACGGTTTGCTTTTTCAACATCATTTCTTCTCCTCCTCATTGGTAGATTGATTTTTTCATGGTTTTTTTCATTTCTTAGACAGAACAGAGACACGATGACTTGGGACATCTAATGTTCTCATAACCGCTTCAATGATTGATTTTTTAACTTGAACATTTTCAGCGCCTTTTGCTACGATAAGGACCCCTCGAATATCCGGCTTTTTCGTTTCAGAAATAAGCGGGACTTCCTTATCACCTTCCCGAACAATGACAATTTGTTCTTCTGAAGAATTATCTTCTACTTCCCTTTTCCCTCCATTCGAATCGGTTTCACTCGTTATTTGCTTTTTATTGATCATATTTTTCTCATAAACTACTTTTTCTGTTGAATCCACGTTAACAACAATGGAAACGTCATCTACTCCAACAATTGATTCGATTGCCTCTTTTAATTGATTTTCATAATATTCCTCATAGTCCTTCATTGTGGAGGGCTGGTTTTTGCCACTATTTCCAAATACTTCAGCGTTTTCTGCTTCCTTTGAATCAGATGTCACGGGTACTGGGTTTGAGGACTCGTTTCTCTGCGATGAGAAAAAATTGCTAAATAACATAATCGCTATCCCGATAACGAAAACAATGATGATATAATGTTTTTTATCAAATTTTTGTGTGTCATCGTTTTTTTGAAACAATTTTTTTAGTATGGAAAAGGGTCCTTTGTCATTACTCATCTTCCCACATTCCCCCTTTCAATCGTAATTTGAACAATGTCGCGATCTACCCCCCATTTTTTTGCAAGAAAACTGGCAATCGAATTCATATCCGCCTCATGAAAATCACTTTTTTGTTCACCTAATTGCACATTTACTTCCTCTACATTCATCACCGTTTGATCGGCTTCTTGTTTGTCTATTAATGTCACATGTATACTTTCAATGTTGTCAAGGATGTCCTCTATTGAATTTGTTAATCCGATTGTGTCTGATACGTTTAACTGAATATGAGCAAATTGATAATCAAATTGTTTCATCAACTCCTTTTCCGTCATTTCTTCCAATTGGACAGCCGTTTGTTCTAAAATATATGCATGTTGATCTTTTTGTATTTCTATTTTCTGTTTTTCTATTGAATTTTCCAGTGATATTTTTTCCTCGCCCAGTTTTCCGGTTGCTCTGTTTAACAGATTGTCGATATCTACTGAAAACAGTTTAAATACAGGTGTCAGAAAAATAATGATTAATAGTAATCCGAGTACCATTTTTACATATTTTTGCAACCCGGTTTGCGGCAATAACAATTCAACAATGACGGCAAGTAAAATAAATAAAATAATATTTGTAATCCAACTTGTTAAAAATTCCATACTTCCACCAGCCTATCGAACCATCATTGTAATATTTCCGGCAACAACGATAACGGTTAAACTTAAAAAGAACATGATTGAAACAATGGCCAGGGCGGCAAATAAATAAATAACACTTTTTGAAATGATATCTAAACAAGTAATAATCGGACCACCACCAAGCGGCTGTAAAAGTGCCGCAGAAAATTTATAGACAAATGCGATGATCAAAATTTTGACTGCAGGGAACAAGGTAAGTAATAGTAAAATGCCAACACCGGCAAGTCCGACCGTATTTTTCAACAGAACCGAAGCACTTATAACTGTATCTGTTGCATCGGAAACCATTCTGCCAACAACAGGAATAAAATTACTCGTAACAAATTTGGTCGTTTTGATAGCAATTCCGTCCGCCACCGCTGTTGCCGAACCTTGAATGGATACGATGCTGAGAAAGACCGTCATAAATACGCCTAATAATCCGATGCTCCAATTGCGGAGGAGTCCAGCTAATTGAGTTGCCTTATATTGACTTGTTAATGTACTGACAATGCTTAACAAGACAGATAAAAATAATAACGGGAGGACGATCCTGTCAACAAAAAGACCACTTACATTCGTTAAGAACAGGATAACCGGATGAAAGAATCCCGCCGAAATCACACCACCGCCAGTCGCAATTAACGCTAAAAGAATGGGAATGAACGCTATTGTGAAATGAATCATATTTTGAATTGCACCGGATGCGTATTGAACGGCTAAATGAAAACTGTTTAATGCGATAATCATTAACACCATAAAAACAATGGAATAAGCAATTTTAGAGACGGTTGTTGTTTCAAATGCATTTTGTAATGATTGAAGCAACATGCTGAAAATCGTCAGCATAATTAATGTACCGATTAATTTGCCGTTAACGATCATCTCATGGAAGATAAATTTTAAAATGCCGATCGCCCACTCTTTAAAGGAAAATTCATTTACCTTATCTATGTAATCAGTAAAACTTTCCTTTTCTAACTCCGGTAAAAAGCCGCCATACTCATCAACAATTTGATTCCAAAATGTTTCAACCTCACTGAAATCCATTCTTTCTATTTGTTCATTGACAAGCTCATTGGGGGTAGTCGGTTCTTCTGTCGATTCCTTTTCCGCATCCGTATTGGCAAAAGAAATGCTTGTCCAAAGGAAAAATAATCCGATTCCAAATAGCAAGGATATCCATATCGATTTTTGCTTCATCTTTTCACCTCAATGTGTGAACAAACTGTATGCTTCATATGTTTGTACAGGAATAATTCTTTGGACTAATTTTCTGATTAAATCGGGCAACATAAGCAGTGAAGCTTAGACATTGCCTTTTCAGTTCTTCACGATGGAATCATTTTTAAAATCATTTCAATTAAAACGGTAAGGATCGGTACAGCCATAGCCAAAATAACAATCTTCCCGGCCATTTCAATTTTGGAAGCAAGTGAACCTTGTCCGGCATCCTTTGTTATTTGAGCTGCAAATTCAACGATATAGGCAATGCCGATAATTTTCAAAATCGTTTCAACATATACCGAGTTCACTTTTGCTTGGATGGCGATCCTTTCAATCATTTGAATGACATTGAAAATTTGGTCGATCAAAAATAAGAAGATGATACAACCGGTAAAGACGATTAATAAAAAAGCAAAATTTGCTTTCTGCTCCTTGATCACTAAGGCAAGAAAAGTGGCTACCAAGCCGATTCCAATAATTTGAAGGATATCAATCGACGATCCCCCCTTTAATTGTTAAACAAAAATACGGATTTAATTTTTTGAAACAACTCATTTACAATTGTGGCAACTTGAAACAATATATAAATAAAACCAAAAAGGGTCACCCATTGGGCATATTCTTTTTTTCCAACTTGATCTAAAATCGTGACTAAAAATGCGACAACAATTCCCACTCCTGCTATTTTGAAAATTATATCTACCTCGATGCCCATCGTTTTTCCTCCCTATTTCTTTACATCAGTAAAATAATGATGAATAATCCGGATAGGAAGCCTAAATTTTTAACCATATTTCCATAAGATGCTTGTCTTTCTCTCGCTTCCACTTCTTCTCTCTCCAAATGAACAAGGGCCAATTGAATATGTTTTTGCTGCTGAACGCGATCATGTTTTCCCAGTGTTTCACCAAATTGCAATAAAATTTCTAATTCATTTTTTTTCAAGTACGTTCGGTTCCAAATCGTCTTTAAACTTATTTCCCAAGCTTCTTTTGCTGTTATATCGCCTTGTAGTAATAGACTAGAAAAGTTCTCAAAAATCGTTTCAATCGGTTTACTCATTTGATTCGCAATTCTTCTTGAGGCATCATGAAGCGGTGCATGACCATACATAATTTCTGCTTCTAAACTTTGCAGGGCAGATTTTAACATTCGCAATTGCCTTGTCCGCTCGGTAAATGCCTTTGAAGCCTCAAAGCCGATCCAACTTGTGGCAATCAAAATACAAATCGCTCCGACAATTTTCAACATAGATGGCTCACTCGCCTAATGGGGATTTGATTTCCGCTTTCATCCTTGATGGCAGCCACATAACCCGGACCCTTTCCCCTCGTCAACTCAATATATCTTTCAAAGATTTTTTCCGATAAGATCGGTTTTAATGTCGGACGATTCAATAAATCTTGATATGAATCTCCATGGGTGGTCATAATTAAACAGATTCCGGCATGGACGGCTTCCAGAATTGCCTCGGTGTCTTCTTTTCTACCGATTTCATCAACAATAAGGACATCGGGACTCATAGAACGGATCATCATCATCATCCCCTCCGCTTTCGGGCATGCATCTAATACATCAATTCTCACGCCAAAAGTAAGTTGTGGAATACCACCGACACTTCCGGCAATTTCACTACGCTCGTCAACGATTCCAACTTTTTTTGGTTCGATGTTGGCATCAGGCGACCCCATTGAAATCATTCTTGCAAAATCACGAAGCAATGTTGTTTTTCCTGTTTGTGGCGGACCAATAATCATTGTGTTCTTCCAACCAGATCGATATATGTAAGGAATCCATCTTTCTGCAACGCCAATTTTTTCTTTGGCAATTCGAATATTGAATGAAGAGACATCGCGGATGGCTTTTACTTTCCCATTTTCAAGTATCACTCTGCCTGCGAGACCAATCCGGTGCCCGCCCTCTATCGTGATATACCCTCTTTTTAATTCCTCATCTAATGTATATAAGGAATGGTGACTAATATTATTAAGCAGTTGTTCTGCATCCCCCATTTGAGTGATATAAGGTAGGAAGATCGTATTTTGGTGAGCGGTTATCTCAATGGGGCGGTTAATTCGAATCCGTATCTCCTCGATATTTTCGAATATTTCATTTTTTAAGTTTTGAAATTGCTCCTGAATGATTTTAGGAAGATATGCCATGACTTTTTCCATAAAAATTACCTCTTTCAAAATTCTATTAGCTTCCTCTTATTAAAATGTATTGCACGTCCCTTTTAAGTATGACTAATTCCTAAGTTATTTAAGAAATAAGAGCGCCGGGGATTATAGGTAAAGATCTTCGCTGGAATTTTATATATTCTTAACGGATGAAGAAATTGTTGAGGTAACGAGGATTCCTGAGCAAATATAAAGAAAACTCGGGCGTCCGAGCCTTTAGGCAACCAAAGAGCCGTAGTCAGCGA